>JAYZAR010000001.1:0-15494 GCA_036339635.1 Planctomycetota bacterium
GGCGGTAGATCACCTGGTCCCCTGTTTGGAGGCTGTGATTGTCAATCTCAAAACGATTCGCAACGGGGGCCGTGACTATCGGGATTTGTCTTGCATTCCCCATGATCTCGTGGTTAGCACCCGGCGTGGCATTCGAAGGCAAGGCCACCAAGGCACCATTGGTGTCTTTCAGTCGGATGGTGTCGTCGTCAATGACTTCCACGACGTAATGTGCTTGATTGGTGAGGCCATCAAGTGGTGCTTGCCCATTGGATTGATAGACGACGGTTTGCCCATCGACAAACTGATGATTGGTGACGGTAATTTGGTGACTGGAATCGATCGCGCTTATTGTGATTTCACGATTCGAAGCACCAAGGCGTGAATCTGCCGCGATCGTCAATGGACCGGACGTGTGAATTTCCGTTGAGCTGCCACTCGCTTTTGCACGGACGTTATTGCTGAGTGTGTTTTCGCTGATCGCGGCCCCAATCGACCCGGAGAGCGTGGCCATGGAATTGTCTGAGCCGAGTGATCCTAGAAAGGCCACAGCAACCCCACCAGAGTCAGCATGGGCCTTCCATCCATCGATCGCACTCACCTCCACGCTGGAGGGCAATTGTCCAACTTCATGGTCGCTGGCCCCGAGTTTTGCCGCATTGGTAATCTCTGCAGCAACCGTCGTGGCCAAATCGTTATGACTTCCAGACCCTGCTCCCGCGAGCGATAGGTTCAGGAAATTAGCGGTGCTTCCGGATAGCGAGGCATTTCCGGCGGCTCCCATTGCGTTTGCACTCAGCGAACCGGATGAGTCTGCGGTGATGATGACAGGTTTTGGTGTACCTTCCGAATTCGTGAATGAAATGGCCGCACCCTCCAAAATGGCTTTCGTCTCGGAGGCTGTTCCGTCGTCAGACAGTTTTCCGCCGTACTTGTTTTCCGCGACGGAAGCTCCGATCGCCCCACCAATTTGCGCCCCAGAACTTCCCGTTTTGGAGAGCGCCAACGCGACAGCAAATCCGCCCGAGTCGGCAGTGAGGGTTGACGAATCTTCACTCGTGATGGAGACCAACGAATCTGAATTGCTCACGATGGTAATGGGGTAGAGGTGGGTCTCCGACGTATCCTTTACGCTCGCATTTACGCGCTGATCGACATCGTTCCTAGCAGCGGAACCGGCACCCGCGAGGGTCAATCCCAGGCCGTTGCTGGTAGCGTAATTGCCGGCACCAGCAACACCGAACGCGAAAGCACTAATTTTGTCTTCATTCGCCTCGTTAGGAGAATTGATTGCCCTGGCATCGACCGCCAAAGACCCGACACTTACATTCGAATCCTTTAAACCCGATTCGATGTCTGTGTAAATCTTATTTTCCGCCGTGGCGGCACCAACCGAGACTGAAATACTCGGAGCACTTGCGTTCTCATTGACGAAGGCTAAGGTCGCAGCAACACCACCAGCATCGGCAGCGATCACAGACTGATCATTGCTCTCAACGAAGAAATGGTTCGTTGTATTGATGGGGCTTTTTTCAACGGTGGCAAGCACCCGCTGGTGTCGGATATTTTCGGCTCCGGCGCCAGCCCCAGCCATCGCGACCGCAATGCCGCCCGCTTTTGCACCTGCACCTGCTCCACCCATCGCAAGTGCATAAACGGATTGAGCATTTTCTGCCTTGACTTCGACAAATTGCGCGTGTGTTGTCAATCCGATAATTTTCGCTAACACCTCGTTCCGCTCATCGACCTCGGGCGTGGCGCTATCATTACTCTTGCCGAGAACATTTTTGCTGATCGCGGCTCCCAACGCGCCACTCGCACTGCTTCCGAATTGTGAAGATCCGAACGCGAGGGCGAGAGCTCCCGAAACGGATTTGATGTCAGAAGAGTCCGTAGCCGTGACCGTCACTCCATCGGACATGGTGGCCGGAGACTCGGTGGCGAGGATGGTGAGGTAGCCTTGCTGTTGGCCATCGATGACCGCTGTAACGTCAGAATCAAGGGTATTGGATGCTCCGGATCCGGCCAATCCGAAGGCGACATTCGTTCCTGAACCTCGTGATTTACTGCCCGAAACTCCAACCCCCAATGCGAAGATCTCGTAATCGCTGTCGGCGATAACGTTGACCGTCCCACGCGCCAGGATTTTTCTCGCTTGATTTCTTTCGTCGACCTTTGCGTTCACGCGATTCTTCACATTGTTGAGCGTCAGACCAACACCCAGCGAACCTGCAAGCGATACTCCTTTGCCGGCCAGTAAGTGAGAATAGGCAACTGACACACCGAAGGCGAACGTCAACAGCTTGGCGGTTTGTTCGGCCTTCACATCAAGACTGCCAATGCTCCAATCATTACTCAGCTGGTCGACTGATGCCTCGACCAAACTTGACAATGTCGAAATCGTGATTCCGCCACTTAGGCTTCCCACCAAATTATTCGAACTCGTCGATAAGGGTTGCAATGCACTGTTCGTGGCCACTGCACCACCCACTGCAACGCCGTAGACTTCCTCCTTATCCTCGGCCTGAACCTTGACTGCGTACTGGTTCCCTAAGGCCAGTCGTGAATTCGAAATATTCGCAATGACCTTCTTCCCGTCACCCGTATGCTGATTGACGGCCACCGAAACGCCAACGGACCCCGATCTGCGAGAGGAATTCACAGGCTCGTCAGGAGTTCCATTGTCACTTGTCAGTGATAATGCAAGTGATCCGGCGGCAGCGACCAGGAGACTTTCGTCAACCGCTTTCACCTCGAACGTGGTTTCACCAGTTCCCCCATTGAAGTAGGTCACCGTGGCGTTCTCAACCGTCGCGTGGATCTCTTTCTCGACAAGATTGACAGCGGCGGCGCCGGCAAGCCGCAATCCGTTAAAATCGCCTACAGCGGTTGAGCTCCCCAGCGCAAAGCTGAAAAACTTCGTCGTATTTTTCGCGACGATCAGAACATTGCCAATGTCCGAACCGGTTGCCACGTGTGCCTCTGGTAATTTTAGTTGAAGATACCGAAGCTCACTTTCACTGAGGTCGTTCACTTGATTCAAGCCGGCAGCAACCGCCGCTGTGAAACCATCGAAGAATCCGTTTCTGCTCGATCCTTGCTCGTTTGAGTCCTGAGTTGGAAGACTCGCAACATCAGGACTGCCATCGTCGGACGGCAGCGGGCTTTCGTAAACGACTGCACCAGCAGCCGCTGCGCTAGTCACATACCCCGAGTTCTCGGCGTTGACATTGAGGCCCTTTGCTCGGACCAAGGCATCACTTGCGTAGGCATCCTCTGGGGCTAAGTACCCCGCAGATGCGATGGTATTTCTGGTCAGCAGGTTGACCGCAAGTGAAGCTCCCACTCCAACTTTCTCTGATCGAGCAATTGCACCAGCAACGCTGACAGCTTCTGACTGATCGGTCGCCGAGAGCACAACCTGTCCAGCGGCCTCGATGATTGCTTGATCATGGACCAATGCATGTGTGTTATCGGTGAAAGAAAACACACTGAACGCACCGTTGGCTGCAAACTCCCCGCCGGCCCCACCGGAGGCGCCCACAAGTATTTGCTGTTGTTGATTGTCCGCCGTGACATTTACATTTTCACCGGCCACGCGCGCTCCGCTGCCGATTTCCGCAACAGTGTTATTCTCGCCAGTAGCTACTAGCACTGACGCGCCAATAGCTAGCGTTTCCGCATCGGTACCGAGTAAGTTCCGTTGGTTCTGCGTATCACAAGATGGTCTGATCTTCTTCACCAGATCGGTGCACCGTTGCAAGCCAGCGAAATCCTCTGCATCCTCGGCAAAAACAGAAAACTCAGGCAGCGTGAAGTTACCGGAGAGATAGAGTCCGTTGTTGACATTGCTGGCGACAACATTAACGTCGCCCTCCCCTTTTTCGATCAAGACCCAATCAGCGGATCCCGCGATGGAAGCTGCATTTGGAACTATAGTACCCGATGTACGCGACGCGTTCCTGAACTGATAAACATTGTCACCGCCCGATGCAAAGTCACCGTGGTATGCCGTCTGACCAACTTCCACGGTCCGGTCGACAATGGGCTGCCAGTTCGCCGTGTCGGTGAAGTCTTGTCCAGCAAGGTTTGTATTTGTGCTCGCGGCTCCAAGATATAAGTAGGGTTGGTTGACTCTTCCCTTACCGGTCAGATTACTCCTAACCCGAATCACGTCTCCAGGATTGATATTGGCGGATGGCGATTCGTGATTGATCGTTATGGGACTCGGTGCGGTGACCTCAGACCAATCAGCTGACCCAAAATTGGTGCTATCATTCCAAGTGGTAAGTTCCACCGAACCTATGTAACGAACTAATCTGCCCCCATGAGTTGGATGACTATCACCGATACGCATTGTTTGCTGTGGAACGATACGTTTGCTGGCGGCGTCGTAATCAACATCACCCTGATTGATTCGAGCACCTGATTGAATCGTTGCCTGGCTCGAATGATTCTTCTGCAGGATAGTGACCGCACCAGCAACGTTTTTCTTTTGCTCCTGTGCAACCGCCTGGGACCAACTATTGAAAAGGTACTTGTCGAGTCCTAGGTTGCTCCTCAGGTAACCGCCGATCGTACCCAACTGCTCACTCAGCGAATCTTCTTCACTCCACAGACTTCCGTTCGTGAAATTCGTCGTTGCCAGGTCGACAAGTTGTTCACCTCCAATCCATTTCAATTCCTTCGTTTCTGGATCTCGCGATTGGAAACTATCGGAGACGGAGATGACATCCCCGTTTTGAAGGTTTACCTCACTAAGTCCACCACTGAAGAGAGCGACACCGGATGGGAACGCCACCGACAATCCAGCCGCGCTCAGCAGTGTAATGAGATTTGGATTGGCAGCATCTGTCGCTGATGCTGTGACATCAGCTATGGCGTTTAATTCCGCTGCCAAAGCAGAGGCGACGGAGGCTGTTGGCAGTTTTTGGTCATTCGAATCCCGCACAATGATTGGTGTTCGTCCCGTGCTGGCTGAATTACCCCGCCTTACAAACTCATATTCAAACTCCGTCCCCGACGCAGTGACGACCGTCAGGGTACTGCCTGGGGAAATGTCCGTGCCAGTGCCGTTGGTCGCTGAATTTGACAAGAGCTGCAACCTCGACGTGTTGCTCAGCAACACAAGATCACTCGAAGCCTCCTTGACCTCAACCTGCAAAACATCGAAACCGGTGTCTCTTGTTATCTTTGCCCGGTATTTCGGGGTGGTATCGAATACCGCAGCTAGATTTCGTCCCCAGATCGTATCGGGGTCTCGTTCATCTCGAACTTCAGAATTGACTTCGATATTACCCCATGCATTGATGCGGGTATTTGAAGTGATTTTTGCATCAGAGTCGTTTGTGTACTGTCCAAAGACAACGGATCCAGACGCCCCGTATTCTGCAACAGGGTTCGACATCAAAACCTTGCCCGAACTTGATCTACTGTCCTCCTGCTCGACATCGAGATAAGTCTCGCCCTTGATTCTGTTGATGGCACGACTGCTACCGAATAAGCTCGGTCGAGACAGCAGTTTGCTTTTGACTTGGATATCCCCGAGGGCATCGACTACGGTCACGAGATCGCCGTCACTATCAGGCCGCCCAATAGTCGCGTTTACCGTGTTCTCGTCAATGTGGATCACACCCGCCACGCCGACATCGAAAATGTTTTTCGGTGGGGTGTAGGTGAAGTCAAAAGACTTCGGGAGCCTTCTTTTAGCAAATTGCTCCCACTTCTTTTCAAGCTTTTTTGTCAGATCAGCTGTTAGGGATTTCAAGCCGCCCTTGGGTCCATCAAGCCAAGTGAGCGGGTTCCATGGTTGTTTTTTAAATTTCAACCAATCATCTTTGGCCTCTTTCTCTTTGGCGTCTTGGGTATCTAGCGTCTCGCCAGATGAGACTCGTGTCGATGCCCCAACGGAGGTGGGTTCAGTTTCAATCTCAACCTTAAAAAACTTCGAATTGGCGAGGTTTTCACCGTACTTACCAAATTTTGCAAACTTCGACGCCTGCTTGTGGATGCTAAAGGCATTCTTTTTGAGAAGTTTCTCCCAGTCGACCTGTGTGTTTTGATCTGGTTTATTTGCTTCTGCCTGCACGTCGACGCTGCCCCCTACAAATGCGTCTCCTAACAAGCTGGCAACTGTTTCATTATCTTCCCGACTGAACGTGAAAGTCAAAGCAGCCTTTCCGTCATCTCCTGCGTTCGCCTTTGTGTAAGTACTGTTCACCTCAAACGTGCTCGCCAACATCTCCAAATCGCCATTGATTTGGAGAACAGCTTGCTCACCCACGTTTACTCGAGTGGTCGTGTTGATTTCACTAATACCCGTTGCCAAGCCAACGCCCAAGATTCCCTTACCCTCCGCTTCCACCTTGTTAATGACAGCAGTACTCGCATTAAAGGCAGCATCCCCATTCGTAATGAGGGTTCCATTGAAGTCAACGGTTGAACTTGTCGTGATGAATGCTGCGGCTATGTCCACAAACGTATTGAACACGCGGTTCTTTACATCCGCCACGACGGTCGCAGCTGTCTCGGCCGCAAATTCATTGCCGGCGTTGATGTAGACATCGGATGCGAACGAAATTCCCGCTTCTGATGTCAGATGCTTCGTCGCGAACAGAAACGAAAATCTGCTCGAATAGAACTCTTTAAAAAGAGCCGCAGTCGAGGCTGATATGTCCCCTTCAGTGGGGCGGTCGAAATCTCCGGAGCCTTGCGATTCGACAAACTCCAGAGCTCTCGACAAATTTTGATCTAAAACGAATGTGTTTGAAGTTGCCGCGGAAAATTGGATGTCTTGTTCGGCAAGAATATTAGCGTTGTGAACGGTGATCTTAGCGTTTCGATCATCTTTATCGACGAACCCGGCGCCGGCCGACTGGGAACCAAAAGTTTTGTGATCAATCGCGTGGACTTCGATCGAACCTTGGGTCGCACTCAACGTGATCGGGTTTGACGGTGCAACAGAAGAGTCACTTCCGATCACAATTTCTTTTGCCAAGATTCGGATGCTCTTCGCCGTAATATCACTGGTCACTTCGACACGACTGGAAAACAAATTGTCAATGTTGATGGGCGAAAAGAATGATTGACTGCTTCCAGCTGGGTCGACACCGAGAACCACATTCTCAGTGGGCCTATTGAGATCACTGCTGATCGCAATGATTCCGCTACTATCAACATAAGTCAAAGTCCCGCTGCCTGCAGATATAGCCTCGCCTTCGGCACCACTTGAGCCGTTACTTTGACAGGCCGCCGGCGCACTGAGCAACTGCGTGTACGGTGCACTGTCGATCACCACGAAATCGACTTCACCACCAACCGAACTGTAGATCTGGGTTGGAGATGCCGTGCCTGATGGCGAAGGACTAATGACCAATGTGTCCGCGTTGTCGCCGATTTGGGCAGTGCCACAAATGACGTCGCCGCCGTTCGTTTGGATAATCACTGGACCATTGCTGTAGGACATGGCATCAATCACATTTTCTGACCCACTTGGACTATCATCCTCGTTGATCAAAAAAACCCCTGCGATACCCGTGAAGAGGTCCGTTTCTGTGACCCCGCCAGCTCGATTGAACTGCAGACTACCGTTCGCGAGTTTGAGGTTTACACCGGCGCCGCCCATTCCAATAAGCGTATCACGGGGTCCACTGCTTCCATTGATATTATCTGAGCCGAGGCCACCGTCGAATTGATCATCACCTGGACTGCCGGTCAGAATATCGTCGCCGTCATAGCCGTAGATGTCGACCTCCGCAGCAACTAAAGGCGTACCCGCATATCGTATCGTCCCGCTCAAATTGGTGAATGTGCCGGAGTGTATCCCCGCAGCAGTGGACCTATCCGTGAAGCCAAGATCACGAGTCGTTTCCGTTGGCGCGATCAAGATATCATCGCTCGTCTGACCAGACACAACGGTAAAGTCAATTTCAAAGGATGAGGTGATGCTATTGAAGCGTGCTGTCAATGAATCATTCGCAGCGGTAATCACCTCCGCGATTTCATCAAATGTACGCACCCCTTGGAGATCAATCGGGACCTTCACTCCACTGGGAAGCGTGATTTCAAAGTCAACATTATCGGTGGTGCTCGGAAAAGCAGTCCCTTCGATCGTTCCGGCGCTTGAACTCGCCGTTAGACCAAGAACCGATGCTGCGGTGGAATTTACTGCGTTATCGATTGTCAAAGTCCCTGACCCCGCACTGCTGTCAGCGACCACGAGAGCGTTCCCAACTGGGTTCAAGGTCATTTGGAGATTCGCATGCGCCAAAGTAACTCGATTCATCAGGTCGGCAAAAGAGTTTGCTCCCGTCAAGTCGATGCCGACCACCGTGCCGTCACGCAGCGTGATTGAAATGTCTGCGGCCCCGTGCGTGGAGTTGTCCCCAAGGCCCAGCGGGTAAACTGCTGAAAGTGGAGTGCTCTCTGCACCGAGCAGCGTGACTGCGGGCGCCTCTGCGTGTCGAACGCCAATGGAGAACTCGGGCGTTGAACCTGGCTCAGCTGTGTTCACGAGAAACGAGTTTGGGTCCGTGCTGCCGTCAACTCCCGTGAACGTTGACGCATCGATCGTATCCGCAAGAGCAGTTCCATGCAGAGTTGCGTTTTCGAATCCGCTGATTTGGTTAACGGTCGTGCCATCGGTCAGTGTGTCATTGGTTAGCGTGACGTCCTGTGAGTTCGCCCGCACCAAGAGCCTGTCAATCCCGGCATCTCCAAACACTTGATCTACGCCATCGCCTCCTGAAATTAAGTCGTTTCCACCCTGACCAAACAAAACATCATCTCCGGGACTGCCGACGATCGTGTCGGGCCCGTCTCCTCCCTCAATGAAAACATTTCCCGGTGTCCCATCCGGATCGGCCACCACGAAACCGGAGGCATCGACGAAGTTCCCGGAAGGCCCTCCAAGGAACGTTGCCGCTTCGATGCTGGTCAACGTATCTAGATTGGATGTCGCACTTCGGAAAGCCGATAGCGCGCCGGCGGGGGATGGGTTCCCTGGTCGATACGTGGCACTTAAATTGATGGGCATTCCGGCCAAACTTTGCGTAAACTCGATATCGAAAACCGGCGCTGAGGCTGTGGACGATTCAGACGTGCTTACGAGAACTGAATTCGCAGGAATGGAAGAAAGACCCAGTAATTCTGACTGTAGCTCGCTCGCCGATGTCGAATAGCTGATGGGAGCGGTTCGCTTGCCGATGAATGTTTCACTTCCCAAACTGTAGTCATCGACTTGCAAGTAGAAGAAGGAGAAAGCGTCCGCCGACGGCAGCGAGAGTTGGTAGACTTGATTGGCACCATCGCCCATGTCCAGCGAGTTGCTCGTCAGGATAAACTTGGTATCCGCGCGTTCTTCCAAGGTATCCAAGCCCCCGAGTCCATTGATCACATCGGCACCAAGTCCGCCACTGAGCACATCACCAAATTCGCTTCCCGTGATCTGATCTTCACCGGCCTTACCATCGATTTGAACCGCAAAAGGGAAAGCGGATGCGTCAATGATGTTGTTTGATTCCCCTCCTACCATGAAGGCGGCTTCGATGGAATTAATGCTACTGGATACCGTCGCGTCACCTGAACTGGTCGTAATATTCAGTTGGGTTGGTGTAAGAACGGTGCTGTGTGCGTCATTGGAGACATAAATTGCATCACTCGACAATCCACCATTAATGGAGTTTGCACCACCGCCAGAGTAAATTCGATCGGAACCGGGACTCCCGACGAAGTTGTCAGCATCCAATCGACCATCAAGCGTCCGATCGCCAGAGACAATCGCGGTTCCGCGAATGACAGCTTCCTGATTCCCGAGACCCGTGGACTCAAGATTGCTCGCCGCAGATAGGCCGAGGTCAGTAGCAGCATACGAGCCATTCAAATTTTGGATACTGAAGGTATTGGCTCCACCTTCGTAAGTTAAGTCCCTCACTACCAATGACTGCCCATCGGAAGCGATCGCAAACTCGAAGAATGTGAATCCGAGCCCATTGAGTTCCGTAATCATTTTGTGGATGTTTTGCTTGTGTTTCAGCGACACATCAAATTGACGACCACTATTGACGGTGATCCGAATATCTGGAACCAGTTCCGGAACCGGCTGTGTGATCGCAGATCCCAAAAACGCATTACCATTCGAAGAAGAGCCGCGAATTCCCAAAGCATCAGCTGTGGTCCCTCCATCCACTTCTGCAATCGTGAATGAATCATTCACAAGCGTTGTGCCCTCCGGATACTCATCAATGACCATCAGCCCGCTGCCCAAGTTAGGATCGATGGTGACTGTGATGTTCGGATGAGCATTCAGAATGTCGATGACCTCCTGAATCGTGGTCGCCGACCCAAAATCGAATGGTGCCACGGTTCCATCACGGAGCGTGATTGAAATATCATCGCCCGAGTTGAATGGGACGCCAGACCCATTGTTCAGGGCACTCAGCTGGATCGAAGGTGATTGCAACAAACTTAAATTTGGCGTGACAAGCCGAACACCTGCATCTCCGTTTAGTTCCGAAAACAGAGTGGTCTCAAAACGGTCATCAACGAACGATCCTCCGTAAAGTGAAACGCCGGATCCCACGAGAGCGGAACCTCTCAGAATATTGCCTGATCCACTGTTCGTGCTCGAGCCAGCCGGCACCAGCCCAAGGAATACAGCAGCATCCGAGCTGCCGACATTCTCCACCGTCAAATCGTTGCTGCCACCGCTCGAATCAGTGATCTGAATTGCGCCATCGATGAGCTGAGCTGTCAGTGATGCATGGGCCGCAGTGATTAAATCGATCGCCGATTGGAGCGTCGTCGCGGAGGTAAGGTCCACGGTCGCAACGGCACCACTACTCAATGTGATCTGGATGTCTGGAGTAGCAGTGTCTCCATCGCCAATGCCGCGATCCAACTCCCAGTCCAAAAACTGGGCGCCAAGTATGTCGACGGGCATTTCCAGATTGATTCCGAAAAATTGACTCGCGTCGATTTGGTTTGCATCCGCACCGCCCCTCATCTTGGCTGATTCAAAGCCCGAAAGCGTATCCTCGTTCACTGCATCGGCAATGAAGAAAGAATCGGTAATTTGCATCGAGGCGATATTTCGCCGAACCGAAAAAGTGTCAGCCCCCGGACCCGCAACCAGATTATCTTGGCCAAGTCCCCCGTCGACGATGTCATTTCCAGCGGCCGCATTGATGTCGTTGGCAAGATCGTTTCCGATAAGCGTATCATCGTTCGCCGTGCCAATCAGGTTGGCAATCCCGTCTAAGAAGGTGAATCCCGTGCCAAATTGCAGCGACAAATCAACATAGACACCGACCGTTGTATCACTGAACGTGATGCCGCTGTAATCGAGAGTGGTATTGGTGTTACCGATAAGTCTCTCGATCGACCGGGTGGTCGTCACCGTGTGACTCCCCGCAGTCGCGACGATGCTATCGTCGGAGATCAAGATTGTGATTGCTGTTGAGGGATCGACCTCCGAGAAGTCGAGAGTGTCCTCACCCGGACTCGCCGCCCGATCCGTCGACTCGGTGATTGTGTCGATTCCCCACGAATCAGTGAAGACATACGTATCGTCGCCCGGACCTCCCGTTGCTTGATCGTTACCTGCACTCAAGCGGAACACTTCGTCGGAAGATGTGCCCACAACGATATCATCGAATCCGGTGCCGATTACACGATCGAACCCAGTGCCAGTCAAGTTGAAGCCGAGGTCATCCTTGTCGAGATCTACCGTCACGCCATTTGTGATCAACGAGTAGTCGAGTGTGTTGACCCCCGTGCCACCGTTCAGAACTTCAAGATTTTGAAATGTTATCGGAGAAACGGTACCTGCGTTGTTACCTGTAATGAACCACGTTTGATCTAGAGCATTCCCCAGAATCGAATCGTCACCTTGTCCACCGTCGAACGTTATTTCTGGGATGGTACTGCCGGATAACGCGATCGTTTTTGGAGTCAAAGCGTCATCAAACTTTGAGCCCGTCAGAGTGATTGGGAAGGCCGCGGCCCCATTGAAGTCAAAACCATCATCCGCATTCACACCCAACTCAAAACTGGTGGCGCTAGACAAGTCTGCCAGAGAGATTTTGACTTGATCAAATGGTCCACCATCGGCCACAGAATACGACCGAAGAAGACTGCCACCGTCTGACAGCAAGATTTCGTCACCGGAACCCGAGTTCGAAAAACTAAGCTGCAAATCCGTCGGTGAATCCGCAAGAACAAATTCTGCCGCCGCGAGAACTTGCCTGATTTCAAGTTGCTCCATGGACGGAAGATGATAGCTGTGTTGCTTCCGAACGTTGTTCGGTTTCCTGGACCGCCTACCGAATGACGACGGGAAGTTGGGGAGCGATTTCAATTGATTGAAAAAGTCTCCGTAAAACCTCCCGAGATCTTTCGCGTCTCCCGAGGAGCCAGGACAAAAGATGCTTGCAAGGGATAAAAGCTTGCTGCGTTTTCTTGAACGCTCGCGACGTTTGTCAACACTTCGAGGGCTAAAGCGACCAGGGACCGAAGTTCCGTACTTCTTATTACTACTCATGCTGAAACGCAAATTTGATAAAACAGGAATGAGACCAGGCCAGGCAGATATTTAAGCGCCCAAAAGATCATCACATTGCTAAAAAGCGATCTATCGAGAAAAATTGGGCAGACCCCCACAGCTATTCTGATCAGATGTCCTCAGCTTAAAACCACCCCAGCTTGTGCCGAAAATCAGCACCCTGGGGGGGGCGGCGTAGCGGATGGTGCCAAGCGAGGCCTGCCGACCGCTCGACGAAAAAAGAGCAAGGAGGCCTCCACGAAAATGCAGGCAGGATACACTCCCTTCCTTATCGCTAAGGTTGCAAATGACACCATTAAGACCTATTCAACGGTTCGCTCCCTGTTTCGCATGTGCTAGCACGCGATTGAGATCGCATGAGTCACCTGCGGCTGATCCAGCGAGTTTGGTTTTCTAGGAAGGAGAAGGATCAAAATAAACCGTTACGAATTCGGACTCGTGCGATGAGAATCCAGCAGAAATGTGACCCAGTAGCTGATTGCCGGTAATTTCCATGAGCTGTCGCAGCAACTCGGTGGGCAACTGAAATCCGTCGCTGACTAGCTGTAGGAATTCGTGAAAATCAACCACTTTTTTTTGCTGTTCGTACAAATTCAAATCGAACGAGCTTCGTGTTGACTGCGTGTCTTTAGCAAGCAGAACTGTTGGAAGCCAATGGGTGTCAGCACACAAATCACCTATCAATTCCTGAACATGGGCCGTCAAGAATGAAGAGGTTCCCAATGTTGTCTCAATTAATTGAATCAAATCAATCTTAGAGAGGTTGATTTCTTGCCAATAGTCACTCCGATGGGAATGACTACCGTCCAGCGTCCATTTCCAACCTTGGAAAGCAAGTAAGGATTTCCGAAAGTCCTTGCTGATTCTCTTTCTTTGCTCGGTAACATATTCGTGATAGTCCAGATAGAAGCGATAGGTCAAATTGCCATTCGCCTCTTCGCAACCGATCGCAGCCATGCTGGCCTTTTCGTTGCTTCCTTTAATTTCATCCCGTGTCTCTTCGGGGCATCCCAATTCTCCGAGCACAGTGTCAACCGCTACACCCAAGAACCGGCGTTGCAAAACCAACATATAACGATTCGCAAAAATACCACGCCGATCGATTTTGAATGACCGTTCGTAGGCGGCTGGAATCTGCATGTCCTGCAGAATTTTAAAAGGCAAGGTCGCACGGGTAACGAGATTCTCCATCTCAGGCACTCCAAGAACGATCAATTTTTCCACCGCCAGGATAGCAGGCATGGCAATGTGAATGAACCAACAATTCATATCTGACCATGATCATTCACTTACCTCTGGCCCAACCTAATCAAATGGTAAAGAGTTACAAACCACTGAAAGCCTCCGAACGATTCATTCGTGATCCAAGAATATCACAAGAGCGTCCTCAATCACCAAATCGCCAAGTCTCTGCGCACATCCAAGCGAGAGATATGGTTTTGCAACCGTGCGTTCAACAAGAACGAGCGGTTACCCTTAGCCCCAGTAGTTGAAGCATGCATCAAGGTTTTCGATTTGCAGAGCTTCTTCCTGAGTCGAGCCTTGCTCACCCCCAAAGATCTCATCGGCTCGATCCGCGTCGATGGGACGATGCGGTCCGAGAGGCGTACCAAAGTGCTCAAAAGACCCAACAGGGTCTTTCTTACTCCCAAGACCCTCGTTCCAGTTGGACGAGGATTCATCGATCGCATCGCACCAGCGTTCCTCCTCTGCCTCGATGTCAGTGGCGACTTGGTCCTCAGTCACCCAAGCGAGTGACACCGTCGCTTCGCCCTCCCCGTTTTCCCGTTGACGGGACATGTAGTTGATCACTTGCAACGCATCGAGCGCCGTGACCTGGCCGTCTCGATTCACATCGGTCAGTGTGATTCGATCGCGATTGAGTGAGTCCGAAGAATCATCCATCGTTCCCAGGGTGTTGATCACCAGCAGGGCATCGAGCGGAGTCACCTCACCGTCGATATTGGTGTCAGCCGGAAGCACGTTGTTGTGACGAAGCACCATCAGGCTATCCCCATGGAGTGGGCCGATCGGGAGTTGCGCGTCGCTGTCCGTTCGCTCGACGCGGATCGCATCGATCACGACTCGACTTCCGATGACACCGAAGTTCCCCATCGCGATTCGAAGCGGACGATCGCCCGAGTATTCGTAGTCGACCACAGCGTCGATCCAATCACTTCCACGATCGCTGTAGACGCCCGCTTGGAACGCAGGCGGTGTCGTCTGATCGATGCGAGCGATCACAGGCTCCTCACCCCCCGAAACGATCACGGGAATGTTCGAAGCACTGTTGGTCATCGGTTGCCACGTCACACCGATCGAATAGGTGCCTGCATCCAAGCCCTCAATCACCCAGGCTCCCTCACTCGGAAGACGAGGAGTCGGCACCATACGAATCGTGGAGTCGTGCCAGTCCATGAACGAGTTGGTCAGACTGATCAGCAAGCCGCTCTTCTCGAATCGTTCATCGCGATCATCCAGCACCAACGCACGACTGACCACTTCGCTGCTCAGATCGATCTTAGCGATCGGACGACGAGGATCGCTCGTCGCCAGAGCCAACGTTCCGGTGAACACCCCAACATCGACGGCAGTCTGCTTTATCTGCAGTGGCATCGATTCACCTGGAGCCAGGTAGCGTGGTGAGAAGTCCACCAATTCGAAGCTCTCTGGTAATTCTCGGACCGATTCGATCGACAGGGGTTGATCGGAAGTGTTGCGAAGCGTCAGCGTCTGTTCGACTGGCGTGCCGCGCTGGGTCGGATCAAAGTTGACCTGCATCCCGTTGAGGATTTGAACTTCGCCCGATCGAACGTCGAGTCGTGGTTGATGGACCCGGTAGAGTCGCACCGCATCGGCCGCGACGAACTTGCGATTGTCAGTATCCTCAAGCGTCACGCTCAGCGTGCCGTCGTCTCCGACATATTGGTACGCCAAGAACTCCCACGGCACCTGA
>JAYZAR010000002.1:0-14380 GCA_036339635.1 Planctomycetota bacterium
TCATGTTGGTAAACAGCAACATTCTTGACTGGTTTACTAGGCAACCTTTCGCCCATTGAATTTCACAGTCGGGTCACCGCCTGTCGGCGAGTGCGACAAGGAAACTTGGACGGCGATTCATAGGCTGACAAACCAGCAGCGATCACTTTTTTGGAAACGGAGGGGCATCATATAGTTCCCGCAGCCTTGAAAATTCCGCTGCAAGCTTCTCCCTTGTTCGTCGGTAGGCTGGATCTGCATGCACACTTTTCATTTCCCCTGGATCTCGTTGAAGATCAAATAGATTCCACTCATCGGTGATGGGGAAGTAGATCAGCTTGTGGTTTTGGGTGCGAACACCAAAATGCTGTGGCACAGCGTGTTCGCCGAGTTCGTAATAGGCGTAATAGAGTGATTCTCGCCAATCCTTGACGTCACCCCGAAAAAGCGGTGCCATCGATTTGCCCTGAATTTCATTCGGCACCTCAAGTCCAGCAACATCCAAAAAGGTGGGAGCATAATCGATGTTTTGAATTAGTTCCTTTGGCCGCGACCCAGGCTTGATCACACCGGGCCAGCGTACAAGAAATGGCATGCGAAAAGATTCTTCAAACATCCATCGCTTGTCGTACCAGCCATGTTCACCAAGAAAAAATCCCTGATCGGATGAGTAGATGACAATCGTGTTCTCTGCGAGCCCATTGTCGTCCAAATATTGCAGCATCCGCCCAACGCTTTCATCAACCGCTTTAACGGTGCTTAGGTAGTTCCGCATGTAGCGACGGTATTTCCAACGAACGACGTCTTGGTGATTGAATTTTCCAGCCTTGTAATCAGCGAGAAACTGTTCATTCTTGGGACCAAAGTGGGCATCCCATTTTACTTTTTGTTCTTCGTTCATCCGGTTGTATTCAGGGGTACCGTAACGATCCGGTTTTGGCAAAATGACATCGCCCCGTTCATCTTTTCGAATCTTGGCATCGTACGCCCAATCAAAATGTCGATCGATCTCCATTTCATTGTTTGCGAGGGTGCGACTGCGATTCTCATAAGTGTCAAACAACGAGGAGGGCTCCGGAATCTCCACCTGATCAAAGGATCCGAGATGACGCAATGCCGGCGCGAAGGTTCGATGCGGCGCCTTATGCTGGCACATTAAGAAGAAAGGAGTCGAGTTGTCGCGAGAATCCAGCCATGCAATTGCTTTCTCGGTAGTTAGATCCGTGGCATAACCACTGAACCTTTTGCGAGATCCATCAGACTGGATAAAGATAGGGTTGTAATAACTGCCTTGGCCAGGGAACACTTCCCAATGATCGAAGTGAACCGGATTTGACTTTAGGTGCCATTTGCCGATGACCGCAGTATCATAGCCATTTTGTTGCAGCTCTCTCGCGACCGTCCACTGGCTCTGATCAAAGTTGTTCCCATTTCGCATAAACCCATTTTTGTGACTATGTTTCCCGGTCAGGATACTTGCCCGGGATGGTCCACAAATTGAATTCGCGCAAAAGGAATTTAAAAAAACGGCTCCTTCTCGAGCGAGTCGATCGATGTTCGGCGTCGGCGCGACACTTGCAAGGGGTCCGCCGTAAGCTGAAATCGCGTTGACCGCATGGTCGTCGGAAAACAGAAACAAAATATTGGGACGCTCCGCTGCGGTCCCCGATCGGACTGTACCGAATCCAAGCAGCAACAACAGTATGAACACCACTAGGATTTGTGTTTTTTCTTGCATGGTCACATCAGTATATAAGTGGGTGGGGGCCTGGTTGGCTGGATTGCGAATGTGCCTGCAGATGCCTTACGTTCGAGGATCAAGCCCGATCGTTAATGGGGTTGTCAGCGTAGATCGGTCAGCCGGTATTCGTTTTGCGATCGTTGGCGTGGCGGGACACCTCACGGCAACTTCAATTTGTTTCTTCGCTGCCTTGCGAACGCTCCATCTTCCGGCCCAGACAATCAACTTCTTATCGATCCCCCCCCGCAGACGCAGGATCTCAGATTTTACCGGCCAATACAACTATCCGCAGTATCAATCCAACACCAAATGCCAACGCGCGATGGAGCTCCTCCGCAGCGAGGGTGTTTGATCAGGCGAATGCACTGCCGAGCGGTCATACAACCGTGTTTGACGATAGGACCGGTTTTTAGAAGGTGTGCGAAACGACACCGGAAGCTTAGCTGCGAGGCGTGATTACACAGATTCCCCATGAGCATGATGAGGGTCGAAGCCTGCTTTATCCTTTGAACGTCTCGGATCACCCACCTGCTTGTTGATTTCCGTGTGTTCTTTTGCATCGCGGACGGTAACCGCACGCCTCACCAATTCAAAGTAGGAGCGCTTTCCAACACAGCCGACACGTGTGCGCTTCGGCTTACTGTCCAATCGCTTTCGCGAATTCTTTGACGACCGATCGCTCAGTTAAATTCCGGTGGACATGCGGTCGTGAGTGAAGAAGCAATGCCTGTGCTTGATCAGGCGTTAGGTTGCGGTATTTCATAAGCCAGCATAAAGCGACGGTGGCACTGCGGGCACGACCAGCTTTGCAGTGGATGTAAACGGTCGCGTCAGATTCGACATGCTGTTGCACGAATTCAACCGCTTGGGAGATATCTTCCAAGGATGGCGCCGTAAAATCGGTGGTGGGGATACGTAGTTGCTCGATCCCCAAACGCTCATATTCACTCTTGGGGCCTTGGTATTCTTCGCAGGTATTGACGACGGCGCGAACTCCCTCGGAATGAAGTTTTGTCACGTCCCGAGCGAATGGGTAAGCGCCCACGATAACGTGGGGATCAATGGGATCCCACCACTGTCTCCGATTGAGTATCCGCGCGAGGGTGAAGTTCCACGCAAGGGTGGGATAGAAAACCGTTTTGGCGTATATCTTTTCTAAGAGGGTGCTGCTCATCGTGGTTTCAATTGGCCCTTCAGCAAATTATCCGCTTCCTGCTCTGCTTGTTGTAGTACCTCGCTGATGTTGACGGGCGCCCCTCTACGTTTCTTGCTAAGTTCGGCAGCTTGCATGAAAGCATAAAGTTCGATGGTTTCCGCGGGGTCAATCGGCAAGACTTCGGAACGAAAGAATTTGCCAATCTCGATAACCAGGGGGCGATATCCGCCATAGGTGCCAATTTCGGAGATGCCTTTGGTACCAAATGCCGTGCCACCATATCCCGTCTTACCGTCACGAATCCCGCGAAACGTTCCCAGACGGCCCCCCTCCCAGGTTCCAACAGCCAGTTCATATTTGTCAGTCGAAAGGTGAGTCACGCTTTCACATCCGACCCCCATACAAGTGAAGAGCGATTCGACCCCATGGATCCCGTACCAGAAAAGTTCCACATGCGTTGGTTCAATCGAGCAGGGGCTGTAACTGTCGCAGCCAATCACATCGCCAAGTTTCCCGTTCCGAATCGCTTGTGCGCCCTCGCTGTATCGAAGTGAGGAACTGCTAAACATCGGAACGTTGTAGAATTTTGCTGCCCGAAAAATCGCGACCACTTCGGCAAGATTAGAGCCAGTCGGCTTATCGATAAAGACAGGCTTGCCCGCTCGGAAAACCTCGAGAGCTTGAGTGAGGTGGAGACGCCCATCGTTTGTTTCCAGTAAGACACAATCAACTCGGGACAACAAATCCGAAATCGAATCAACGACCTCGACACCTAGATCCTTGATTTCAGCCGTATAGCGTGGGATTCGGCTGGCACTTGATTCGATATCGGCACTTCCGAATGGGTAGGCCGCAACGACTCGAAATCCGCTCATCGCGGGATCGGCCGGTGGAACGCGATGAAATTCTTTGGTGAAGGCTGGCACGTGGGATGTATCCAAACCGATGATTCCGATTTTTTTCATGTCGGACTCCAACGCAGCCCCCTCTTGAGCGTTCACCAATGGGGGGATGAAGAGAAAAAAAATGGCGGTGACCAGCCCGATTTGGGAGCGAAATCGCCGCGTTGAGTGTCCGGGTTGTGAACGATCAAACATACTGGGAAAGACCTGGCAGGCGGGAATGAAGCGGGGCAATGAGAGCTCGGGGGCGTAGGGGGAGCCCCACTGCTGTACACTGCAACATCATAACGAGAATCGACCGACGTGGGCGGTGCTCCGCACGGCCGGCGTTGGAGTGAAAGTAGAAACTGGTTGTTGCCCACTGATTTCTGGTTGCAGCAAAATGAGGGAGAGCAAAATGACACGGATTTGCCTAACGGGGTGCCTCGTTTTATCGGGTGCGATGTTGCTAGTGGCCTCCGACCTCGACGATGCCAAGAAGCTCTACCACTCCGGTAAGTATGAAGAAGCTGAGGCCCTTGCGGCGGCTCAAGTAGAGCGTGGAATCTGGAACGAACGTTGGCCGAGATTACTGATCCATCTCCAGTTGACCCGCGGAAAATATCCGGAAGCGAAGCAGGTTTACGAGGATGCGATTCGTCGATATCCAACTAGCTTGACACTCCGAATGCTTGGCATGGAGGTGCTGAATTACAGCAACTTGCCAGAGGAAGCGTCAGAGGTGAAATACCAAATTCTGCAGCTTCTGCAGGCGTCACCAACCCGCTACTCTAGCCGCGACAACTTGGTTGCCGCTGGGCGATACTTTGCCATGCGTGGTGAGGATGGACGCAAGATTTTGGAGATGTTTTACGACCGTGTGATCGACACCGATCCACAACACACAGAAGCGCATGTGGCAACTGCAGAGCTCGCATTGGACAAGGGTGATTTCAAGGTTGCAGCCGATACGCTGCAAAAAGCTTTACGTTTCGACAAAGAAGACCCTCGCATTCACTATTTACTTGCGCGTGCTTGGGAACCGAGCGACGGCGAAAAAGCATCCGCAGCACTTGAAAAATCTCTCGAACTCAATCCCAATCATCAACCAAGCTTGATCTTTCAGGCAGAAGCTGCAATCGATCGAGAGCAATATCAAAAAGCTGAATTGCTGATTCGTAAGATCTTGGAAATCAATCCGCGGAATCAAGAAGCGTTCGCATTGATGGCAGTCTTGGCCAATTTGCAGGGTCAATACGACATCGAAGCAAAAATGCGCCAGACGGCGCTAAGTAGTTGGGGAAGCAATCCAAGGATTGATTACCTGATCGGCAAGAAACTTTCGCAAAAATATCGTTTCGAAGAAGGAGTGAAGTACCAACAAAAAGCTCTCGAGATAGATCCAAACTATACGCCCGCGAGCTTTCAATTGGCTCAAGATTTGTTGCGGCTGGGTAGCAGCGAAGTCGGATGGCAACTGGCGAAGGATGTTGCGAATGAGGATCCGTACAACGTAGTTGCGCACAATTTGATGACGCTCTACGATCGGACAAAAGATTTCAGCGTTCTCGAGACCGACGGGATTCAGCTCCGCATGGAAAATCGCGAATCACTGATCTATGGTCAAGCAGTGCTTGATTTGCTAAGCGAAGCTAAACAAGTCCTCTGCAAAAAGTATGATGTCGAACCACGCGCACCGATCATCGTTGAAATCTTCCCGCAGCAAAAAGATTTTGCGATTCGTACATTTGGACTGCCGGGCGGTGATGGATTTCTTGGTGTCTGCTTCGGGCGAGTCATCACCGCAAACAGCCCCGCATCGCAAGGTGAAAACCCCGCGAACTGGCAAAGCGTCTTGTGGCACGAATTCTGCCATGTAGTCACGCTCGAAAAAACAAAAAACCGGATGCCGAGATGGTTGAGCGAGGGAATCTCGGTCTATGAGGAACGTCAGCGAAACCCAGCTTGGGGTGAGTCAATCACACCCTTGTACCGAGAGATGATGCTGGGTGATGAGTTGACCCCCGTCAGCGGCCTGAGCGGCGCCTTTTTAACGCCACCAACGCCAATCCACCTGCAGTTTGCCTATTTTGAATCTTCATTGGTTGTGGAGTATTTAATTGAGCGGTACGGAATCGATGCGCTCTTGAACATTCTCGATGATTTGGCAGATGGATTGGGAATCGAAGACGCGTTGGCCCGCCATGCTGGATCCTCCGAGAGATTGGACGTTGAGTTCGCTGAATATGCGCGTCGTTTAGCCAATGAGTTCGGCCCTAAAGCTGATTGGTCGCGCGAAGGGATCACCGAGAACCCCACACCAGAACAATTGGCTGCGTGGGTCAAAAAAAATCCGAATAGCTATTGGGGTTTGCGTCAACTCGCTGCCGTTCGAATCGGCGAGGAAGAGTATGAGGAAGCACTGACCCTGTTGGAAACTCTGGACGAATTGGGAACATTCACTGGGGAGCGTGGAGATCCAGTCATGATGCTCGCCCGCTGTTATCGCGAATTGAATGATACCCCACAGGAAATTGAAACATTGCAACGATTAATCGGAATGTCGAGTGATTCGTTGTCCGCCCTACGGCGTTTGATTGAACTAGCAACCGCAAACGGAAAGTGGGATCAAGTTGCTACCTATGCCGAACAAGTCAATGCGATTAACCCGTTGATTACGGAAGGCCACACGGCCTTGGCAACCGCAGCCGAGCAGCTTGAGCAGCCCGAACAGACTCTCGCAGCGTTAAAGGCGCTAAATCGAATGGATCCAATCGATCCGGCCGAAATCGATTTCCGTTTGGCCAAAGTATTAATGACTCTGGATGACCGTCCTGCTGCCAAACATCACGTCCTGCGTGCTCTTGAACAGGCACCACGATATCGAGACGCCCATCGCCTATTGCTGAAGCTGCAAGCAGACGCGACTGCGGAGAACAAGTCCCTAGGGCGCCCGAATTCAGCAACAAACCGAGAACGAAAAGAAGCTTCCAATACAAGTGGCGATACAAACCTGAACATTAATTCGGAACCACAGACCAACCAAGAAGCCACCCCGGCAACTCAACCAAGCTCAAGTGGAGAAGCCGAGCCAACCAGTGACGGTGGAAATCCATCAGCTGAAACGACTGAAGTGTCCGAGGATTAGGCCAATGAACGATCAATGGAAACAACGTATACAACGTTCGCGTGCCGTTTTCACAACGCCAACCGTGATGGTGTTCCTCTTGGTGCTCGCCAGCGGAGTGGTGATGGCACAGCGTTGGGGGAGCTGGCAAAGCGGGAACCAGACCGACCGGGGAGGCGTGCCGGATTGGGAAGTTGACTCCGAATTCAGCGAGGACTTGTTCACCTTCGTCCGGATCAAATACAACTCGTACGGAGGATACGGCCGTCGTGGCGGTGGTTGGGCCACTGATTACCGTGATAGCGATCTCAACTTTTCATTGCGGCTTCAGCAATTAACCACTCTCAAGGTCAACCCGGAACCGATCGTCCTTGAATTGACCGACGAGCGACTATTTGATTATCCGTTCATTTACATCATCGAACCGGGGGCCCTTGTCTTCAGCGATGCCGAAGTCGAGGCGTTAAGAAAGTTCTGTTACAACGGAGGTTTCTTGATGGTCGATGACTTCTGGGGAGATAGCGAATACGAGAACCTGCGATTGGAACTGAAACGAGTCTTTCCGGATCGGGATCCATTCGAGGTGCCACTCTCACACGAAATCTTTCATTGCGTTTATGACCTCAAAGAAAAACCTCAGGTACCCGCACTTGGTGCCGCCTATCGGATGGCGGATGGACAAATCGGGTCAAACGAGTGGACCAGGGATGGCAGTGATACTTCGACACCTCATTATCGAGGGATCACCGATGACGATGGTCGGATTATGGTGTTCATCTGTCACAACACTGATCTCGGAGACGGCTGGGAACGCGAAGGTGAAGCACAGTGGTATTTCGAGGAATTTTCGGTCAAAAAAGCATATCCGATGGGAATTAACATCGTGACGTATGCGATGACACATTAGTGGAAAGTCGTGTAACTCTTGCATCCGATCGGATGCCCGAAGGATCTGCTGAAAAGAGTCCGCAGATTCAACGCCCCGAATGAACGATCAAGCCAATTCTAAATTTACCGTGCACCCAACGAATGATCGTTGAAAGGCACGCTCAAAAATGCTGAAAGGTTCTATTGGCTTTTCCATCGATCGATTTGGAACGTTTGCAACGCGCGGTCAGCATTGATAATTTCGAACTCCTCGTGACAGTCGCTCAGGCACTCCCCAAATTGTGACCGATTTGCTTGTGAGATATCGAGAATCCATTGGGCGAACAAAAGGAGCAAGACCTTGCAATTCGGCACACACACCGAAAGGGACGGGGCGTGTGATGTTGATGCCAAGCCTGTCTACCGTGGTTCAAGTCGTTGAAATGGCCGGAAAACGTCATAATTTCGACGCTGTCACGACTCACGTAGCCACGTACCGCCACCACGTGGACGTTCTGCTGCAAACAATTGAACAACTTCTCAATGACAACCAGGCTCGCAAATTCCTGAAACCGCCATCTCGAGTAGAGGATATTGTTTCTTCCCGCTAATACAATTTAGCAACCGATGGGGATCCATCTCGTCCACCACCGGCGGAATCTCACCGATGGCTAGGCTTTGCATGCCATGTTGACAGATCTTCGTAACTTTGCAAATCGCAACCAAGTTGCTGAAACGTTCCTGATCCAGTTCACCCTGGGCATCCGACGCACTGGAACACTCAAGACAAGCAGTTGAAAACAACGATTTCAGTTAGCGCTAATTCTCCTCCGCAAAACGGTAACACGGCTTCAAGCCTTAGCGGAAACGAAGCCCAGAAGCGTGAAATCCAGCCGTGCCAAGTTGCTGGCCAACCGACCAAAATCCGGGGCCATGGTGAACTGATCGCAGTACGAAAGATGTGAGAAAGACATCGCCAATTTCAGACTATGCATCGGAGGCCGCGTGTAAAAGCAGACAGCTCAAGAAAAAACAGCGACGCCACTGTGACATCGCTGTTCCTAGTTTCTATGCTGTTGTAATTATCGTTCACCGTGTTGTTGAGGTTTCCTTTCGCGTAGCAATCTTTCCGGAGGGGCGCAGCACGAACACCTTGGGATCATCGACGATAAAGCTGGTGCTCCATCGCCGTCCATCGTCTGCACTGCAGATGTTGAAGAAGAAGGTCCGGAATCGCTCAGCTCGGTAATCGTATGGAAACTGACTGGTGATGTAATCTTCCTCCGTCAAATCATCAACGCCCGGCGCGGCGTAGTAGTGAACCATGCCATCTGGCGTGACGCTCATCCCAAACGTCCACCAACCGGTGGTTGTGATTTGCGGGCCGCGGAAATCCCCGCCACGACGGTTGCTCCGAATTCGCAGATAGGCGAAGTCGCTTTCTTTTTTGGTTTGTTCCTTATTCTCAAATTCAATGAACATTCCCGGCCAGTAAACCTCATTGCCCATCTCTTTTTTGGTCCGCTTAAAGATGCCGATCCCAACCTCTTTATCAACCATTGCCGTGGTCTCCAGAGCCAATCGGAAACCAAAGTGTGGTCCGCTGCGATTCTCCCACTGATCGACCGGTGGTAAGAAAACGCGAGTCGTAACGCTAGGAACCTCGCTGATGCTTAATTTTCGTTTGAGGCGATATTGGACATTCGCGACAAAATCGTCTTGGTGCATCTTTCCGCTTGGACGTCCCGGTAGTCCCGTAAACTTCGACCGAAGCAACAAGGCACCGTCGCTGTTGGGCAATCCACCGGCGGGAGTCTCGACACGTTTGACAACGTCTGGATGGCCTCGCTTGATGCCCTCGTACCAGCGACCGTTGCTTGTGCGGCCCATAGGACCACGCTGGTTCTCGTCAATGTCTTCTGTGCTCTTGGGATCCCGGGGAATGTATTTCCAACTGGGATCTTCAAAATCGTCGGCAACACCGATGATCTCGGAACCAGTCCCCGGGACAACAGCCCTTTGAGCAGAAACACCGGTAGCGAAGGAGCCACCGGTAACGAGCATACAGGCCGCAGCAAGAATGCGGCGCAATGAGATACGCATGATTTCGGTCCGTCGATTTCCTGAATAGATTCCACCAACTTCAAGTTCAGGAGCCCGCTCATGCCATTTTTCACAACGCGAGCGTCCTCCGCCCTCCAATGCGGAGAATCGGCATAATCGTCACTGTCCTCCAGCTTTTCCACGGAAGGCAGTTGAACAGTGGGGGAAAACCTTGACGAACGCGGCCTCCCATTTGACCTAATTCGCCCAACCAATTCGAGATCACGATCCGAAAGAACGACAATACCAGGCCGTTCGTAAGCGTTTCTAGGAATTAAACCCTAGGCCAAGCGCCTCTGCTGGCCAAACCTGAATCGCTCGCCGATACACATCCTCGGATTTGCGCGTTCTGTGGAAAGTCGACCGTACGCCGGGTCCTAGACTTTTCGGAAATGCTTGAACGCGATCGAGACCCATCCGATCCCCCACCAGCCGATGCGGCCGATCCGTTTTCACCTTTCGTACCAGCAGCGGCACATGATTCAGACTCGCGCCGCGACGTGAAGTTCGATCAATTCGTCCGCGGTGACACGGTGGGGCTTTTCGAATCCAGCGATGACTGGGTCGCGGCAGCTTTGGGGCTGTCTATCTTGCTCGCGAATTTACGTTGGATCGATTGGTCGCCGTTAAAGTCGTGCTACCCGCCGGCCAGCAGGAGTCCAGCGGTGAAGGTCGATTCTTAACCCAGCTACGACATCCAAATATCGTTGGGATTTACTGAGAGACACGAGATTCAAAAAGTGGTTGGCACTTGCCCTGGATGCAATTCGTCGTTGGCTGAGATTTGGAGACAGTAATCCATCGGTTGTGGGAAAAACTGGATGGAACAGTTTGGATGGGAGCTAATTTTGTCAAGAATTGATCCTCCGACGTGTCGTCAACCGAAACGCTGAATACTGTAGAAGTAACACGGGGACCATTGACCTTCTTTGCAATGTTGGAGCTCAGTTAGCTCAGACGTTCGATGGTACACACGAGTGTCGGATCGTGCATCGAGATATATTGAGATATCAAGCCTGCAAATATCTTGATATCCCGAGATGGGATTCCGTTGTAAGCCGATTTCAACCTTGCCGAGAACACAACCCCTAGTGATTCACATGGTATTGGCGGTACCTTGGCTTATATGACCTCCGAGCAGATCGCAATTTGGCTTGTGAAACAAAAACAATCGACGCACATCGCCCAGACATTGATTCGCTGAACATGGTGCTATCGGAACTCGCCAATGGCGAATGCCTTTCCCTGATTAGGAATAACAGTTGGCAACACGCGGACCACAAAAGTTCATCGATTTGATGAATGTTCGCCGCGACGCAGTTTATCGCAACGCCCTCGGTGCCAAGCTCGGCTTTGAAATGATTCTACGACGCGCCATGGCGGTCGATCCTGCTTCCCGTTTTTCCTTGTCTCTTGTGATGGCGAGGTTATTGCACTGACTCGAAGAATTGCAGCATGTGCGGCGCGATGCATCTGCGAGAAACGTTTGTTTTGTTATTTAGGAACCACCTTTTCTGGTTGATTTTAATCGCTGGCTTGGTGCCGCATTCATGCGCAAGTGTGATGCAGATCTTTAACAACAATACGCGTATCGATCCGGATGCCGAGTTTTTTGCCAAAGCTTTAATTGCCTATAACATAGTCGTGCATCCGGGATGTATTGGTTGGCGATCGCGAAATTTGTTTCGATTTGCATCGGGCTATCGGCGCATTATCGCACGCCAAGAAATCCCGCGTGCAACGCCTCGGAAACTGAAAGGGGAAATACTGAGATTGCCTCGGCAATTCGCATTTTTAACGGCATTCGGCTGGTTTCCCGGCAGCCACCTGTTCCCTTGCCTCCTGGATAATTTTTAGGCCGCGACTTCTGACGAGGACTAGACGCATTACGCGACGTGCTTTGCGATATCAGTGGCGATTGCAGTGACCTGCTCGTACCCATTCGTTCTCTACTTGATCTGCGTCCCTGGATATCAGGCATGCTGGCAAACGGGGACAGATTATCGCGTGCGTGCGAGATACGAATTACGAAGGATGGAAAAACGAATCGGTCGACTTTCAATCCTGGTCGGTGTCTTACCGCTGGCCGCTGCCGTATTGATCTTGGGGTTGGCACCAGAGGCTGAAATCTACAATGCCACGCAGATTGTTCGGCTTCATCGCCTGGCAATTGGTTTGATTGTTTTCGGAGGCTTTGGACTGTACTTGGTGGTGATCGGCTCAGCCCGATTAACTCGAGTTCTGCGTGGCTTGACGCTCAGCCAAGAGCAATCGACCTGTGTTATATTTAAACCGGGTCGGACCATCGGCAGCGACCCCATTTCTATGAATGACGCGGCTCGCCAGCGATCTGCCTTGCGCGCCGTTGCGTAACTGGCTAAACACAACGCAGTAAGCTAATGCTAAAACGCGGATTCCAATTTGCCCCCGGTTATCGACTACAGGAATTTTTAGGGCGGGGCCAGTTTGGACAAGTTTGGCGGGCAACTGCCCCCGGTGGTGCAGCATGCGCCGCGAAATTCATTGATCTTTCCGATGGTCAGGGGCAAAAAGAATACGATGCGGTAAAACGGGTCAAACAGATCCGACACGCTAATTTAATGCCGATTACCGCCATCTGGTTGCTTGATCGCGAAGGCAAGGTGATCGAAGAGGCGGCAAACGATACAAATGAGACCATCGATCTAACGGCGGTGGAATCGGAAGCGTCCGGGATTCACACCACGGAGGTAGAACCGAATTGGTTGGTCGTTGCCATGCTGCTGGGTGGTAAGAGTCTGCAGGCCCGATTGCGTGAATGCGTGAAAGAAGGCCTGCCCGGAATCCCCCCCAAAGAACTGATTTCGTATATGGACGAATCAGCCAAAGGAATTGATTTTCTGAACGCCCCGCAGCACGATTTTGGTGAAGGTCGGATTGCGATTCAGCATTCAGATATCAAACCTGCCAATATCGTATTGATCGGGTCATCCGCTGTCGTTTGCGACTTTGGATTGGCCCGAATTCTGACGCGAAATCAGGTCACAGCAACGAGTGCTGCGGGAACACCAGCCTACATGGCACCTGAATCAATAAGTGGTAAACCCGCCCGTTCCAGCGATCAATATGGATTGGCGGTGACGTATTACCATCTGCGAACGGGAACTCTGCCGGTCAACGATGGCTCATTGTGGGAAGTGCTCGATGCCCATCGTCACGGCAACTTAGAATTCGGCTTGATCCCCGAAGCAGAACAAACTGTGCTACGAAAAGCGACGGAACTGAACTGGGAAGCTCGATTCGATTCCTGTGTCGAAATGGTTGATGCCTTGCGCGAAGCCCTGCGCAGCGGTGGTGAAATCAAACCAAGTTTTGTTCCTCCTGGCCAAGACCAACATGTCAAACCTTCCCGCGGAGAAGAAACGCAACCAGTCGTCGATGATCCAACTGCTACCCTTGATGTACCAACGAGTGAAAACTCAATCGATCAAGCCTTCGAGATGACGGCTCCGTTCGTCAATGCAGATCACCCAACCGAGAAAGAGGGATTCAAAAAGGAAACACTAACTGAGTTGGATCAACAGGTAGTGGCTTCGTCGCCTGGGACGACGCAAGCCTTGTCCCGAACGAAAAATAATTGGTTAGCTGCCGGATTGGGAATCGGAGTTATTTCCATCCTACTTTTCATGGTGGTATTTTCCGGTGAAGGTGGCAAAGAAGATGAAAGCAATCAACAAAACAATGCGGTTGTACCACCACCATTTTCCCCCCATGTCCCTTCGCCTGAGGTTTTCGAAGAACTCTACGCGGAAGCACTCTCTTTGTTGAATCGTGATTCCGCCACGGCCAAGACAAAGTTTTCAGAGGCTTTGGTGTTGAAGCCAAATTGGCAAGCACCCGTTGAGCTTTTAAAAGGCCACACTGGAGCAGTCTTTAGGATGGCCGAAAATACAAAAAGTCAACATCTCGTCTCGGTCGGCGAGAGTGCGACCCCATTGCTGTGGGATCTTGCTGCACTGTCGGTCGAACCAACGCAACTCATCGGGCATACATCGAATTTAAATGCTCTCGCAATCCTGCCTTCAGGGAACCGTCTGCTCACTGGTGGCTTGGATAATGTCGCTCGGGGCTGGCATCTGGATGCAAATGATGCCGTCAGTAATCCCATCACTCTTGCACTTCATACCAGCGGGATTGAAGCGGTAGCGTGGCGTGGAAGGCAACCCACTGCAGCGACGGCATCTTCCGATTTAACACTTGGGATATGGAAAATCGGACCACCCTCAGACGCTCACCCAGCGGGAACCATCGCAGAGGAGAGGCAGATCTCTATCGGGCAGTCATTGGTATCCTTGGCAAGTGATCTAAAAGGTAACTATCTGGCAGCTCAAACCAATGGTTCCGATCCGGTTTCGCCACAACCCGATGTCATCGTTTATTCGTGGGACGATCTCGTCAGTCAACAAGGCGTCCCGAATGCGATATCACTGAAAACCCGAACAGCAAAACGAATTGCGATGTTACCGCAACGATCAATGGTTGTAACG
>JAYZAR010000003.1:0-15926 GCA_036339635.1 Planctomycetota bacterium
AAAGGTCCTGGCGCACGAAAGGTCCAGGCCGTGTTCGCCGGTGATTACTACTGGGCCACCCGGCAAGGCCTGCCCGAAGCTCAATGGGGTTCTGAGGCTGATGTGAGTTGCGAGGATAAAGGGAGCCTCGAATCAAACCCGCAGCTTCAAGTGGATCAGCAAGCCGCAGAAGGCTACAGCGAAGCAGCAATCCCTCTTTCTGGTTCAAGCGGTTGTCCGGGGCCGGAGGGACAGGTTGCGATTTGCAGTACGGGGCGGGCGGACCTTCGGCCACGGGCCACGATGATGTATGTCGCGGCGGCGGCGGCCCGCAAGCGAATCTGGATTAGTACACCCTACTTGGTGCCCGACGAGTCGTCCCAGGTTGCTCTGCACATGGCGAAGGCGCGGGGCGTGGATGTTCGCCTTCTGATTCCATCAGAAGCGGATCACTGGGGCGTTTATCTTGCAGGTTTTTATTACGAGGAAATTCTCGCTGAAACTGGGATACCCGTTTATCAGTACAGCGACGGGTTCATGCATCAGAAATGTGTCTTGATCGATGAGGACCTCGTCCTGATCGGTTCGACGAATTTGGACAACCGATCGCTTTATCTGAATTTCGAATTAATGTTGGCGTCTGACGATCCAACGCTCGTCAATAATGCCGCTGAGATGCTCCAACGCGATTTTCTAGCAGCCACCCACAGCAACGCACCTGATAAGCCTATTCGCCCTTGGCTCGCCCGTGTTGGCACCGCCGTCGCAAGATTGTTCAGCCCACTCCTGTGAGTCTTTCTTTATGAAAATATCTGTTCACCGTGTCGATTATCAAAATGATTTGCATCGGGAATGTTTCATTCGCCTGATGGACGAGTATGCGAAATTCGAACTTGGAAACGATCGTCCAGACGTGAGATCCCTCCCGGATCAATTGGATGAATTTCCAACAGCCTTCAGTGTGTTGGCGTTCACCGACTCCGATCCAAAGCACGCTGTCGGTTTAGTGAATTGTCTGTTTGGGTTTTCGACTTTTATGCGGAAGCAGTTGGTCAATATTCACGATGTTATCGTGACCGATTCACATCGTGGCCGTGGTGTGGTTGCTGTGATGTTGGCAAAAGTCGAAGTGATTGCTAGGGGGGCAGATTGCTGTCGGCTGACGCTTGAAGTGTATGAAAATAACCAGCCTGCTCGTCGCGCTTACGCAAAATATGGCTTCACTGGTGATCCTGTCCATCCTGACGTGAACACGCTGTTCCTGCGAAAGACGCTCGAGTAGCCTTCGGAAGCGGTGAAATTGTGACGTTGCAGATCGAGGTGTGGTCAATTCGCCGTACCTTAACTCTCAATTCAACCCTTCAGGTCCTCGATCGCGATGGTAGAATGAAGCTGTCCGAGATTCCGCGTCTCGGGTCCCACCAGTCTCCGCTCGGCTTGTCCCTCCTGATTGTTTGAAGAAATCCATGAGTCGTACTTTTTGCTCAGTTGCGTTTGCTCTTCTTTTCACCGTTTCGCTTGCCTCTGCTGCGACTCCCCTAGAGTTGAAAAAGGGCGATCATATTTGTCTGGTCGGCAATGCATTGGCAGAGCGAATGCAGCACCACAATTATTGGGAAACCCTACTTCATCAGCGTTTCCCTGATTTGGAGCTGACGGTTCGTAATCTGGGGTTTCCCGGCGATGAACCATTCGAGCGAATCCGCTCGGAGAACTTTGGTGATCCGGATCAGCACCTAACGCACAGCCAAGCATCGGTGGTCATGTACTTCTTTGGCTTCAACGAGTCGTTTGCCGGAAAAAAAGGGTTGAGGAAATTTTCCGACCAAATCACTCGCCTCGTGAAGGAGACGCAAGCCAACGATTTTGGAATGGGCAATCCACGTGTCGTCTTGGTGTCGCCAATCGCGTTCGAAAATATCAATGATCCAAATGTTCCCGATGGTTCGCAGCAGAACGTCAACTTGGCGATGTACACGGCGGCACTGGCAAAGGTCGCTGATGCGACCGGAGCGACCTTCGTAGATTTGTTCGCGCCATCCAAGCGGCTGTTCGAGTCAACCGACGAACAATTGACGTACAACGGCGCTCACTTGAATGACGCCGGTTATCGTAAGTTGGCACCGCTGTTTGGCGAAGCGTTGTTCGGGACGGGTGGACCAACCGAGATCAATCCACAGCTGAAAGCTGAAGTGGATGACAAGAATTTTCACTGGTGGCATCGGTACCGTGCCGTCAATGGTTATTCCATCTACGGTGCTCGTGGCAAAGCCGGTAGCGATGGAACCTACAACAATACAGACGTGATGGAGCGTGAACGGCAGGTGTTGGATGAGATGACTGCCAATCGAGACAAGCGAATCTGGACACTCGCCCAGGGCAAACAGGTTTCAGCCGAGGTCGATGATTCTAATACGCTTGCTTTTATCAATCCAAAGACAAACGTTGGTGTTCCGAACGATCCCAACATCCGGTCGGGTAAGCTCGGGTCACTTGATTATCTAACTGCTGAAGAACAGATGAAGCTGTTTAAATTGCACGATGGATTCGCGATTCAGTTGGTTGCATCGGAGGAGGAGTTTCCGGAATTGGCGAACCCGGTCGCGCTTAACTTTGACAATCAAGGTCGACTTTGGGTGGCGACGATGCAGTCATACCCGCACTGGAAACCGAAAACAAAGTTGGACGACAAAATCTTGATCTTTGAAGACCATAATCAGGACGGTAAGTCAGATGAATGCAAGGTCTTTGCAGGTGGTCTGCATCAGCCTACTGGTTTCGAGTTGGGCAACGGCGGCGCCTATGTGGCGGAGCAGCCCGATATCTTGTTTTTGAAAGACACCGATGGTGATGGTGTTGCTGATGTTCGGGAACGCGTCTTGTTTGGCTTTGATTCGGCAGATTCTCATCATGGGATCGCTGCCTTTGAGTGGGGGCCGGGTGGAAACCTCTATTTCCAAGAAGGAACATTTAAGTTTTCGCAAGTCGAGAGCCCGTACGGATTGACGCGATTGAGCGAAGCAGGGATTTGGCATTACCATCCCAAAAGTCACCGATTTGGAGTTCACGCGAACTTCGCTTTCGCCAATCCGTGGGGTCACTGTTTCGATCGCTGGGGCCAAAATTTTATCGGTGATGCTTCTCCTGGAAATAGTTATTGGGCAGCGCCGATTTCGGGACGAATCGATCATCCTTTGAAGCATCCGGGGGGGAGTCAGCATCGTCGAGTTGCCAAGATTGCTGGTGGAGATGCAAAGTACAAATTCCCCACGTTTTACCCCAAGCGGACGCGTCCATTGGCCGGCTGTGCGATTGTTTCCAGTCGCCACTTTCCACCCGAAATGCAGGGCAATTTCTTGGTGACCAATTGCATCGGAAATCGGGGGGTCCTGAATCACCAAGTGCGAGAGGAAGGGAGTGGTTTCGTGGGTAAGGAGGTTGATCCAATCATCATGTGTGAGGACGGAAACTTTCGCCCCGTTGATTTGCAGATCGCGCCAGACGGTTCGCTCTATATCGTTGACTGGCACAACGCTTTGATCGGCCACCTCCAGCATAATTTGCGAGAGCCAAATCGTGATCACAGTCATGGGAGGATTTGGCGGGTCTACCACAAAACACGACCATTAATTGAACCGGTTGAGATTGATGGTCAACCGATTGGGAAATTGCTTGAATTGCTGAAGGTTCCCGAAGATCGAGTCCGCTATCGGGCTCGACGGGAATTGGCTGCCCGCGACACCGATCAAGTGATGGAGGCGTTAAATCATTGGGTCGAGGAACTAGACGCTTCAGATGAAGGCTACGAGCACCAATTGCTTGAGGCCTTGTGGATGCGACAAACACACAATGTGGTGGATGAGACTTTGCTGCAGCAGATTTTGACCGCCAAAGATCACCGCGCCCGAGCAGCCGGTGTGCGTGTCCTCTCCTTTTGGCTGGATCGCGTTGGGAATTCGATGGCCTTACTCAAGACTGCAATCAGCGACGAGCATCCGCGGGTTCGTCTGGAGGGTGTTCGAGCCTGTAGTTTTCTGCAAGGCGATGAAGCCATTGAGTTGGCTTTAGGTGTGCTTGAAGATGATGTAGATGACTATTTGCAGTACACGCTTGATGAAACCATGAGGCGACTTGAGCAGTAATTCGCCGCGGGGCCGACTTGCTGGCCGCGTTTTGTTGGTCGAATCACTACCCGGCCTAGGAATGGCTGAACGGTGAATGGGTGTCCGCGCACGCCGTGTGCGTAAGATTTATGATTAATTCAGAATTAAACTTAGTCAATCAAACTCCGATTGCTTAGCCTGGGATACAAATGAAACGGTTGATAGTTGGTTTCGCCTTGATAGGGTTTTTCGCGGTGCCTGGATTCGCTCAGGAACACTCGCACGGTGAGCAGGCAACTGCTTCACCCAAGGTGTCGGCACCCAAGGTGTTTTTGGACAAGAGCCCACGAATCGTTGCTTACCAGCTAAAGCGACTTGATAATCAGCGATTGCTGATGGTGGAACGGAGAACGACTGATCTAAAATTCGTCCCCGTGTATGCTGCGATTTTGTCACGCGTCGGGATGTCGCCTCAGTTTCGTGATGAAGCGGTCAAGGCATTGGTGAAATTGCAAGAGTCCAACGATGTCGAGGTGTTGTTGGAGGCGATTGGTGAATTGGATGTCGCAGACCGTGATCAGGAAAGAGCCGCGCGGCAATTGGCCGGAATGTTGCTGCGGTTGCCGGTGCCGCTTTTGAAAGAGCAATCTGATTCGCTCCAAGCAGAACTGGAATCTGACGAGGAATTACGGAGAGTGATTGGTGCAGCTGGATTGATCACGGCCGGTGAAAAGAACGCTGTCTTTGCGCGGCTGGCTCGAGAGCCAGAAGTGCAAAGGGTGATGCTGGCCGCCATCCCGTTGCTCCCCACCGTGCAACTGCGTGATTCCTTGCGAGACGATGTGTTGGCGGTGCTCGAACGATCAAAGAGTAAGCGTGTTGTTCGCGCGGCAATCACGGCCCTCCGGTTTATTCCCACTGATGGTGCGGACACCTTCCGGCGATTAGCGATTTATGTCAGTGATGATGGTCTTCGTGATGCGGCAGTCAAGACATTGTTGACCATTTCCAGTGACCAGCGAAGTCCAGAGATCTGTGAACAGTTAGTGAACGTGTTGGTTGAGTATGCCGAGGCCATACCGCCAGCGAACCGCACCAGCGATAACTTCATCGATGCGATGCAGCTGGTCGATCAGTTGATGGCGAGGTTGCCCTCGGGAATGGCCAGGCAATTTCGAGACCGGCTAAGCGAGATCACTGTGCGAGTGATTCGCATTCGGACAGTGGAGGAGGAAATGCGATACGACGTTCCGTATTTTGCTGTCGAGGCCGGGAAATCGGTTCAAGTGATTTTGGAGAATCATGATCTGATGCCACATAACCTTGTGATCACCACGCCCGATTCCCTGAAGGAAGTTGCGATGCTTGGTTTGCAAGTGGGGCCGGATAAAGGCTGGAATGGACTGCCGTATGTACCCGAGTCCGCCAAGGTTTTGCATGCTAGTGAAATGGTGGCTCCTGATCAGCAAGCCAGATTGACTTTCACCGCTCCCCCACAACCAGGTGAATATCCTTATGTCTGTACCTTTCCGCAGCATTGGTATCGCATGTACGGGGTAATGGTCGTCGTCGAGGATTTGGATGGCTGGCTGAAAGATCCCGTGGAACCCGCAAACCCAATCGGCAGTAACCGATCGTTTGTGCAAGCTTGGACAGTTGATGATCTAAAATCTGATTTGGATTCTCAACTACGCGGCCGCTCACTGGACATCGGCAAACGCTTATTCGCTGAAGCCTCCTGTGCTGGTTGTCACAAAATGGCGGGTGAGGGAGGCGTGATCGGTCCAGAGTTGACCGGCCTCTTGGAACGCTGGAAAGGTGACAAGGTTGGAGTGCTGCGAGAAGTCCTGGAACCTTCGCACAAAGTCGATGCGAAATATGTGATGCAAAGGATACTCACAGTCGACGGTCGAACGGTGACTGGGGTTTTGGTCGAAGAGAATGACGATGTCGTCAAGTTGTTGACAAATCCGGAATCAAAAGAGCCTACTGTCGTGCTACAAGACGATATCGAGGCGATGGTTCCCTCTTCGGTGTCGATGATGCCCAAGGCCTTAATGGATCAGTACACCAAGGATGAAATTTTTGAGTTGCTGGCGTACTTGCTCAAAGAATAAAGTCTTTCGTCTTGGGCGTAATCTAGCTGGTTCCCTGCGTCGCGTTGAGCGCCGTTTGTCTCACTTTCCAGATGTCAGCCAGCGAACTTGAAACGGTCTAAGTTCGATTGGAGCGTTGGCCTCTAGCTCTTCCTCGGCGAGTTGGTCGTATCTCAATTGATGTGGGATTTTGGTTGCTGCAATTATTTTCGGTTCGTCGGCCAAGTTGACGAGTACCGCGAGTTCGTGATCGCCATGCTGGCGAATCCAAGCCAGCCTTCCATCACCTGGAAGGTCGATCACTTGCATGCTCGCGGCAGGGTGAAACGCCTTTTGTACTGATCGCACCTTCAGCAGGCGTCGATAGCCGTCGAAAACCCTGCGTTGCAAGCTGTGCGGGTTTTCCAATGCCGATTCCAATTCACTCCTGTTGTACTTGTGCCGGTTAATACGTCGATTTTGCCCCGAGGTCACCACTCCGTCTTGATCATTTGGAGTGCCGACTAGACTGTGAAAGTAGATCGCTGGCATTCCTTGAATTGAAAGCATGACTGCCTGAGTCGCTAGAAATCGTCGCGAATGTTCGGCTGCTGAGACTTGATTGCGATCAGCGACGGCATCCAAGTAAGAGATATTCAATTCATAGGGAGAGTCGCTGCCATCGCTTTGTTGACGGGTGCTGACGCGGCCGCCATGATTGCAAACAATCTCGGCAAGTCTTTCAACTCGCTTGGGTGCCACGATTCCTTCGAGTGGTCGAACGCCAACGCCATCGTGTGAGGCAGTGAAATTGAAGAACGTTGTGCTGCCGGTTGGTGGTTTGAGATCTTTCAACCAATCTCGCAAAATCGATGTGTCGGCAGAATGGATCGCATCGAGCAACAATGGCGGCAAGCTAAATTGATAAACCATGTGGGCTTCGTCGTCGCCGTTGCCGAAGTAGCTGATGTTTTCATCATGTGGAACATTTGTTTCTGTAAGAACCAGGGTGCCGGGCGCGACTTGGTCCAAAATATAACGCATCAACTGAACGGCAGCATGCGTTTGACGTAAGTGGATGCAAGGCGTGCCCGGTTCCTTCCACAGAAACGCGATCGCATCCAGGCGGATAATTCGAGCGCCACGCCGAGCGTATTCGATGAGTGTTCGAATCATCGCCAGCATGACTTTGGGATTGGCATAATTTAAATCAACCTGGTCTTCACTGAAGGTTGTCCAGATATGCTTGGTTCCGGTATTCGATTCGAAAGCCGTCAGGAGTGGCAAGCTTCGTGGTCGAACAACTTCTGACAAGTTTTCGCTTGGATTCTGATCAATGAAATATTCAGCGTACTCCGGATCACCTGACAAGTAGCGCTGAAACCATTCATGCTGCTGCGAGCAATGATTGAGGACCAAGTCAAACATCAACGTAAAGTTTTCGCCAAGTGCTGCGATGTCGCCCCACGTGCCTGACAGGGGATCAACAGCCAGATAGTCAGTGACTGAAAATCCGTCATCACTGGTGTAGGGGCAGAACGGTAGAAGGTGAACGCAGTCGATCAAATGCTGCAATTTATGATCGAGTAAAAACGAGCTTAGCGTGGCAAGTGGCGTCATCTCGTCCTGGCGAATCTGATCGGCGTAGGTGATCAGGACAACATCTCGTTCGGTCCACAGTTGTGATTTCCCTGTTTTTGAATCGGAGGCGGATGCAGTTGATATGAGCTCAGCGATGCCATCGGCGAGGACGGGTGGGACTGTTCCGTAGATCTCTTTGAGCAATTCGGTGGCGGTCGGTTCAAGTGTCATGATTCGGACGGTTATTATTCAGGGGAATCAAATTTCAACTGACAGCGGTGGAAGGTGGCACTCAACTCAAAGGTTGTCCTGGCCGGTGAAGTTTGTGACCAGCGCCCGGAGTTTTCTGCGCAGAACGCTATAGCTAAAAAAAGCTTTTCCGACTTCGTAGTTATAGTCGACCATTTCATCGCGATACTCGGGGTCGTCGATGATCTTCTGTACTTTGGCGACGACATCTTTGGTCAGATAGCCATCCATCGCGATTACCTTTGCTCCCTTTGGCTCGATGTCGGCGATGTAAATGGAATAGCGATTAACCAAAAGTGGCTTGCGGTAATAGAAAGCCTCTAGCAACGCATTCCCAAATCCTTCGTAGATGCTTGGGTACGTGATGAAGTCTGCTTGTGAATAGGCGTCGGCCAATGTGTAAATGCGGTGACCGTCCGACGCGATGGCGCGTTTTTCGCCCACGAATTTGTCGCAAAGAATTAGATTCACCCCGTGGGATTCGGCCAAGTCACGGAGTGAATGCAAGTACTCGTCACCTTCGTCGCCACTGGCATGGGAAATCACCAATTTGCAGCGGTCGTTTCTTAGCGCAGCAACTAACGAAATTGCGTGCTCGATTCCCTTGCGCGGTACAACGCGAGTGGGTTGCAGAAACATGATGTCGTGTTCATCGAGACCAATGTCTTGGCGGAATTGCCTGGCGTATTCGTCTGCTTCAGGAGGTTCCGTCTCAAAGTCAAGAACATTGGGTACCAAGATCGAAGACAGCCCGCGGCGGTGAGCAAGATCCTGTTGAGCGAACGAATTGATAGTCACATTCTGAATTTGCGGTAGTGCTGGTGGAAAAGCCATCCACAACAAGTCGGTAACTGCCGAGACGCTGAAACGATCCCGTTCCCAGTAAAAGTCGTGATGGTGGGCGATCGTCGGAAATCCGGTCTCAGCAATGAAATGTGTCAAAGCGACACCAAGCGGTATGTTCATCGGGATGCAAAGTGCATTTTGAACAATCAAGAGATCCAAGTTGTATCGCCGCGTGAATTCGTAGATGGTGCCTTTTAGATAATCCGCCAACGCGTAGATCCGCTGAGTGACATCGGGTGTTCGCGTTAGGCCTCCAAACGCCCGCCGATTGATCCATTGGATATCTGGATGTCCAAAATAGGCATGGGGAACAACCATGGAGGTTTCGTCATCGCGATCGCTCATTCCTGAGTACCAGTGGCTGACGTGTCGATGATCCCACAGCACTTGCGCCCACTTCGCGCTTTCTAGTGAAACGCCATCGGTGCCGGCGAAGCGAGTTCCCACAAAGCCAATTTGAACGCCCATAGGTCCAATGCGGTTTGAGTTGAAAAAAAGGTTTGGTGTTTACCACCGTCTTGTGAGACGGCGTCGTCATTCACCGCGGTATCGGTTTCCGGCCTCCTGTTTGGCCGGTATTCCTGTCGATCTAAGCTACAAGACTTTTGGTGTTACTCGATTTCGATGCACTGTAGCAATTGCACCAGCTTTGTCAGTACCACATCGGGACGTAGTGACCGGCAGCGCGGGTCGTCATCGCGATCGCGGCAACTGCGTTGGTCCCCTGCAAACCATGCTGTGCGGAGGCCGGCCTGGGACGCGGCCCAGACATCGTTCAACATATCGTTGCCGACATAAACGGCTTGTTGGGGAAGAATCTGCCGTCTTGTGAGCGATTCACACAGGGCGTCGAACAGTCGGGGGCCCGGCTTTGCCTGTCGATATCGGTTGGAAAAAATACAGAGATCAAGATCAAATCCCGCTGTTTCCAAATTCGGGCAATCGAACAGATTTGTGACCAACGGCAAGGTAAATATTTGGGCATTACTAACAATCCCCAGCCGGATCTCAGCATCACGGATTTTGCCAATCAGGTCGTTCGCACCCGGCATCGGCCATGTCTGGTTGGCGCGTGCCTCGTAATGACACGCCAGTTGCACGACCTTCTGGATTGGGCAATCGACACCGAAAGCGGACAGTGTCTGTCCCCAGGCCTCAATGATGTCGACTTCCGGCTTCGGGCAATGAACGCTTTTTCGTTGCTGATTGATCCTTTGAATCTGATGGTGCAAGTCCGCGATTTGCAGAGGTAGTGGTTCGGGCAGTTTTGTCGCCGACCATGCTTCCTGCAAAGCTTGGTCGTGAGGCTTGCTATCGACCGAACCAACATCCCCGCTGCCACTGATCAACAAAGTGCCGTAGATGTCAAATACCACCGCACGCACGTCTGGCAAACGTTGCAGTCGAGGTTCCACGGTCGTTGGCTGTGGATTCATCGGCAGTCGGCAATCGAGTACGGCATTCAACCAGCCTAATCGTTCAGTCATCCAATGGTTCCATACGGCAAGGATAGAGGGGGCGGGCGGCGTGAATGATTTCCAGTGCGTTTCCCGCATTCGATGGTGCACTCCAACTTGGATCGATTTTGCATGACAGTAATTTCTGATAAATCAACTGCAATTGCTGTCCCTGCCTCCCAAGCGAATAATTTTGATCGATCAATTTGGCGTTGTGCTGGAGCAAATCAGGATCCGCTGCCTGATGCATCCAATCGATCAGTTCAGCAGAGTGTTCTCGCACGGTCGTATCGAAGCCCGAATCAATGGTGACCCGTTGAAGGACTTCGATTTGGCGTCGTGGAGTCAAATGGCCGAAGTCGATCACGGTGTCGTCGAGTGGAGGCGATACCGCATCTGGCAACCGGGTGGCATCGCTCGGGCGAAACGCCTCGGGCACACTTTGCCAAGCCTTCGCAAAAAGTTCAGAACTTTCGCGTCGGCACTCTTGAACCCACGCTTTGTCGCCAGGAATCGGTAGAGCATCATACAGTTTGGGTAAACGGACGCTTGATTGCTCGAAATCTGCAGTCACACCTTCCAGGCGTCTCGCGATTACCTCGCGTTGCGATAGCCAGGGTTCCAGAAAGACCATGCCAAATCCTTCGGCCACACTTGTCGACAGGATAAATTGACTGGCGGCCAAGTTATCCACGAAAGAAATGTCGGGATGATGGGCCGCATCAAAAATACTCCGAGTCGAGAATTGTTTGGCTACCTGACGCCAGCGTTCGTAAGATTTTTTCTCCAGCGGGTTGGTTGGGCAAAGCGTTAGCCCTGAATAGCAATTCGGTGGCGTCATTCGGCTGACCAATAAGAACTCCCCAATGTTCTTACGGCGAATCCCACGGACCGGATACAGGCACCAATTTGCATCCTGAGGAAGAGCCATCGCTTGTCGCACTCGCTGCAGTGCAGCGGGCGGGTCTGGCTGCTGTGACGAGGCGGCAATGACGCTGTTGGGGAGACAGTGGCTTTGTGCGATAGGAATACCAATTCGGGCTAGGATTTGGCTGTCAAAGCGGGTCAGCGTCGCGTAATGGATTTGGCTAGCAACCGGATACAGGAACGTATCCAGATCTGCCTTTGTGCTGGCGCCGGTGCCAACCGCCAAGTGAGCATAATTCTCAGGCCGATTGTCTTCCGCAAAGTCGTGGATTTGAAGTAACAGTCGCCACCCTGCTGTTGCCAATTGCTGGATCACCCTTGGCCCGGCTACATTTTTCCCGAGGCTATGGTTGTGCCAATGGATCACGGTTTGCTCTGGGTGGATCTGTAGTGTTTGTGCTTGATCATTCCATTGTTTTAAAAGCTCCCCGGCACGGGCTGTAGCATTTTCGGAGAGCGTTTTTGGGGCACCTGAGTCGTAATCAAATCCTGGCAGAATGATTGATTCTGTCGAGCGCAGGGTCCGGTCGCTTAATCCACCGATGCGATCCCCGCTAACCAAAAAGATGCGATCGATATCCGGTTGTTCGGCAAGCCAACGCACATGATTTTCGACGACCTGGGTGACGCCGCCACGTTCGAAATGACAATGAACGATGACTATATTCAAGATTGCGAGCGGGGTTGGTGGGCTAACGGATGGGCCATTGGGAAAGCGTGCCAAGTCCACTTATTGAACAATACAGTTTTCCTCCTGAATAGCTGACATTGTTTGGGAGCACTCGTTGGTGGCTCGCTACGTCGCGGCTCGATCAGCGGTAACCGGTTAAGCTGTGGTACCCCAAGCAGCGGAATCTGTACAGCGGGATGCTGTGCAGCGGGATGCTGTGCGGCGGGAACTGGGGGCAATGCGGGAACAGGCAACCAGCTTGAATGCCAAGCGGTTCCCTTTTCCTACACTCGAGTAAGCATGCAATCAGCTGAGTTCGGAAAAAGCACCTGCTAAGAATCGACCGATTCGTTGCATAATCGATGCCTGATCGACTGTGATTCTTGCGTTCCCCTGTAGTCGAACCGGCAGAGTGACGTGGGTAGGATCGATTCGAACGCGGACCTGGTATTGTGGCGGGCCGGGGAAGTCGTTCACGTCGATTTCGCGATCAAGCGGTGAGATCGCAACATCAGTGATGGTGCCAGTGATCGAGCCACGTGGCAGGCTGGCGATGCGTAGCGTGACAGGCTGCCCGGAACGAAGCAGTTCTACTTTTTCTTGTGGGACCAATAAAATTGCCTCTCTTCGTGATTCGTCGCCGACCCTCCCAACGACGGTCCCTTGTTCCAGCCAGGCTTTTTGATTGATAGGGTCGAGTGGGGTTCCATTCCAAAAATGGGCATCTCGATCATCGTGAGCGCCCAGGTGGTGTGCTTGTGCTGTGAATACAACACCGTCCCGAGGTGCTTGTACCGTCAACTTCTTTGCCTGGTCACGTTTTAGCTGCAGTTGCTTTTGGGCTTCTGCGAGTGATTTGCTGACAACAGGAATCCTTTGGGACAATTCGCTGCGGACTCCACGTTGCTTTTTCAGATTGTCAAGCTGGGCGCGAAGCGAGTCGCGGCGGGTTTCCAGTTCCATCAGTTCTCGAGCGACGTCCGGGTTGTGTAGGACCACAATCGGATCGCCTTGTCGAACCTTGGTCCCTTCGCTGACGTGTTTAACCAGTCGGCCGGATACGGTCACAAACAGTTCTTGGGATTCGGCGGATTGCACGGTCATCGGTGCAAAAATGTGACGCGGTAGTGGAATCATCGCAAGTGCGACTACGAAGGTGCCAGCAAGTGCCCCCCGCGCGACGCCACAATTCCACCCGCGTTGATTGATGGATACGGATGAAGGTGGCTTGACGAGCCTGCCTAATCGGCGAATCAGTGTCAGGATCATCAGCACCAATAATGCGAGACCCACGGGTGAACCAACTCCAAGCTGATGAGCCCCGCGGTACAACCACCACATGATGAGAGTGAGGACAAACAGACGGTAAGTCCCGCTCAACAGGCCGTAGGATGTGAGGAAGACTTGCCATTGCTTACCCGCGATTCGACCTGTGAAAGATGCTGACAGACGAGGGATTGGTGTACCCCAGAGGCAACGCTGTGTGAGTGACCGAAGCAGCGAACTCGATTGGCTCGCGAGATTGGGAATACCTACCCAATCGGACAACATGTAATAGCCGTCATACCGAAGTAATGGGTTGCCGTTGAACAGCAGAGTTGAAACGGAGCAGACGACCATCAGCGTCACACAGACATCTTGTAACGGTCCCTTTGCAGTCCAAACCCAAAGCAGCGTTGCGATCGCCGCTAGTGTCAATTCGGCCCACATGCCAGCGGCTGAAACCGCGATTCGTTTCCAACGTCGATCGAACAGCCACGCATCTGAAACGTCACAATACAAACATGGGATGCCAACGAGTAACATGATTCCCATTTCACGTACATGTCCACCCAATCGGCGACAGCTCAAGGCGTGCGATAATTCATGGAGGATTTTCGCGAATGCGATCACCACCATCACCAGTAAGCAACCTTGCGGAGTGGCAATGCGTGGCGCTGATTCCGCAATGTCATCCAACAATGGCGTCAGGCGGGTCATGATCATCAGTAGTGCCATGACCATCAGGAAAACTGAGCCGATCAAAGCGGGCGCTGACATCAGTGGAGAAACCAGTGGAAGCAATCGATCAAGAATCCAGGTCGGCGAAATGCCCGGCAGACGGATTGCCAGCGGGTGTTGCAACCATCGTCGGTTCGCTCGTGGCGGAGATGTCACCGAGACGCCAGGTATCTGGATTAATCGCTTCTGGATGGCATCGTTCAAAAAGCGGCTGAGTTGCGCTTGCGATAGATTTGCTAACGCGGGCTGATCATGACAAAGCCGCATCGTTTCGGCGGCGGAGTTGCCATCAGCGAGTGACAAAACCTCGTATTCACGATCACCGTAGTGGTAGAAATCACCCGAGATCGGATCTTTGATGACCCATACCGGATGCTTTCCCATCCAGACACGACGGTGGATGAGGTCGGGGCGAACGACGATTTTTTCTGCGGCCATCGTCATGGTGAAAACTTCAGACTCAAACGCATGCCGGGCAAGACGTCCAATTTGGGGTTGTCAAACTCAATCCAAAAAGGCCGTTCCTGGTTGACTGGATCGAGTTCAGGGCTGATGAAAACAATTTCGCCCTCTCGTTGGACGCTTTGTCCATCTCCCAGCTCGATTGTCAATTGAACGGTTGAATTGGACCGCAATTGGGGAACGATGTCAGCCGTTGCATAACCCTCAGCCCGCAGACGGTCGAGCCGAATTAGGCGAAGAACAGGTTCGCCCCGTTTAACCCATTCGCCTTGTTGGTGGAAACGCTTGACAATGACTCCATCCCAAGGGGCCAATACCTGATGGTTTTTTAGGGCCAGTTCGGCGAGTTGCTTTTTCTTGCGACTGAATTCGATGTCCAAAGTTGCAATTCGAAGATCTGCAACTGCTGCATCGCGTTCAATGATGCATCGCTCGATCCCTAACTGGAACGTATTGGCTGATTCTTGTTCTGCCTGAAGTTGTAAGACATCGAGTTGTTGATCGATGCCTGCTTGCTGTGTTTCCAGGATTGTGCGTTCGTGAGCAAGTTGCAGACTGTCAATTTCCGATTGTGACACACTGTCGATGAACCGCTTCCTAGCTTGGGTTGCCCGATTCAGTTCATTTTTTGCAACCGCTGCCGCTTTTTCGGATGCCAGGACCCGAACACTGTTGTTCGCTTTTTCGGTAGCGATCCCGACCGTAATTTCATGGTGGCGTTTTAGCTGTTCCTGTTGCGCGAGTTTCACTTCTGCCAATTCAACCAGTCGTTCATTGACGAGTTTTTTTTGCGCGATTTCAAGTTCGGTTTCAGCAGCCTCGTGTTGCAGTTGGGCTTCCCGGTCATCCAGCTGGGCAAGGATCTGTCCGGTTTGGACTGTTTCACCTTCTCGCACTTGAACTTTTGCGAGGGTGCCATCTTTTGCTGCTGGAATATCTGCTTCATCGATTAGGACGACAATCAGATCGTGCAGTGAAGAAACTTCCTGGCCGCGAGTAGATCCTGCTTGGGAAACAATCAAGCAAGCCGTTAAGCAAAACGCCAGCCAATTCAAAGGGCAAAGCAACATGAATGGATCTCCTGGTAGCACTAAAGCCAGATATTTTCACGGGACCATTGGATCAAGCGTCGCATCCATACAAAGCCGAGCGAACGTTTGGGGCCATCCACTTGGGCGATAACGGTGGCGCCGTGCCGCAGTGGTTGGCGAGGTGAATCAGTTAGCTCGACGGTTAGTCGTATGCTGGATTCACCGCGAGTGTTTTGTTGGGTGGACGAAGCCATTTCCGTGATAACGCCTTGGTATGTGGTCGCCGGATCAGAACGCAGTCGGAGTGACACGTTGCAATGGGTGTTAGCTGATAAGCTGGTGATGTAACCAGACATTTGATCAGGTAACTGTAATTCAATGTGATGGGCACTCTGGGGATCGATCACATCGAACAAATGCTGGCCTCTAATGATCGGGCGACCTGAGAAGGACTGTTTGAGGTTCCAGCCATCCACTGCCCCGTCCAACGGGCTCCGAATCAGTAACTCGGCTTCCTGCTTTTCGATCAACACCAGTTGATTTTC
>JAYZAR010000004.1:0-6292 GCA_036339635.1 Planctomycetota bacterium
GCGGTTTGCATGCGCGCAGCCAGTTCGTAACTTGCGATCCTCGCCTCTAATTCGTTTGTATTATCGAACCGAGCGGCATGTATGCGATTGAGCTGTTGCAGAAATGCCAGGTTTTGTTGCTGTGGCGTTCCTGCTAGATGTGAAGGTGCGTCGAGATTCAGAATTCGAGGTTCTTTCGCCCGCAAAACTGTGCCTTGGTAAAGCGCGGGTAGAAATCCGCTTGACCAATTGTTGACGCCGTCGACGGGATGACCAGCGGGGTCGGTGAGTACCATGTAAGCAGGTAAGTCGTTGGTTTCGGATCCGAGTCCGTAGAGCAACCATGATGCAAGGTGAGCGCGGCCGAGAATACCTGGGACACCTCCGTGGAAATATCGAATCGAGACTTCGTGCCCATTTGCGCCGGTGTGCATGCTGCGGATCAAGCAGATGTCGTCAACGATGCTGGCCGTTTCGGGAAGCAATTCGGAAAGCTCTGTTCCGCATTGACCATGTTTGGAAAACTTCCACTTGGTCCCCATCAGCTTTTTGCTGGCTTCATTGACAAAGCTGAATCCGACCTCTTGCGTGTAATCTGTCCCGTCAAATTTTGTTAGCTGTGGCTTCGGATCGGTGAGATCCATATGGGATGGGCCGCCATGTTGAAACAATGAAATCATTGCCTTAGCACGTGGTTCGTGATGCGGCAACTTCGGTTTTAGGTCGAACACCGGTGGGGTCTTGGGGACATTTTTAGGATTCGCCTGAGCCTGTTCCTGTTGCATCAAACAGGACAGGGCGACAGCTCCTAGCCCCATGCCCTGTTGTTGCAGGAAATTGCGTCGTGAGATCGTCATTTGGCCACCTGATCTGTATTTGCTGTCGGCCCTAATCGGTTATTCGATGTACAAGAATTCATTGGAGCTTAAAACGGATTGGCATAAGTTTGTCATCGCTTGCTGAATCGCTGCGCGTCCCTCGGGGATCGCGGCTGGATTTGATCGAAAGTTTTTGAGCTGCTGGGCGACGAACCGACAGGCAGTCTCAAATTCAAGCTCCGTCGGTCGCCGACAATAAGCGAGCTCCCAAACGCGAATGATTTGGCTTGGAATGGTCGCAACCGGTTCAGATGGTCCTGAAAACTGATTCGCTGAAGAATAAGTTATTGCTCGATTACCATCATTAAAGGCCATCGTTACAGGCCAACTGAATGAGTCTGAGTTATGATCGGTCCGGCAGTCGGTAATAAAATCGATTGTGTCACCCGCGCTGACATCGGTGGACGCACTGGTGTCCACCGATTTGGATTTGGCATTCCATTCGCCAAGTATTCCTTTTGAACTCGAAACGATTCTGCCACGAACCCCATCACCTGCAGCTGATGGGTGAGACAGCTTGCCATCGATTTTGACCGAGCCGTCAGCCTGGGCGGTCCATCTGCGAACCACAGCGTGTTGCGGATCTCCGGGGTGACCTCCCTTAGCGTTTAGCAACACCCAACCACGTTCGGGATCAGGCAGGGCCGGACCCGCTTGCCACTGCTTGTTGTTCCAATGTGTGAGCGGCATGAACGAGTCGGTTCGTTTTGCTTGTTGGTTGTAGTTGCCGAAACCATATTGCCAGCTATCGCTGAGCGGCTTTGGAAATTCGATCTCTGGCAACGTCGATAGCGGTTGGATTGCCAATCCTTCTTCGGCCACCCGGTTAGCAAATTCAATCGCGCGATTCAGGATAAACTGGCCGTTCAGCATCATGAGCGACTGTGTCGCAACCGTCGAACTGGAACGCATCTCGCAATTCGTCTCCATCGTTGGTGCGTCGAAGCTGCTCATCATTGCGACTGGTCGACTGCGGCGAACCTGCAAGTACAGACTGCGTCTTTTTTGTGGACTTTCTACAACGATTTGACCAGTGTCATCTTCTTTGAGCTTAACGGGGCGGCCGAATAACTTGGGGTCGAGGCGTCCGGTGGTCGCCAGCATGCGATCGCGAATGGCCTCGGCTTCCAGTCTTTGCAGTCTGCGGCCGGCATAGTCTTTTTTCGACGCGTTTACCACTCGCTGACGATAAGTGGCAGATGACATGATCGTGCGATGTAGGGTTTTCAGGCTCCAGCCCTGCGTCATCAATTCGTCAGCCAGCCAATCGAGTAGAGGTAGGTTGTTTGGGCGGGCCCCCAGTTTTCCGAAGTCGGCGGGAGTGGCAACAATGCCGGTACCGAAGTGGTGCATCCAGATGCGATTCACAATGACACGGGCGAGCAGTGGGTTCTCACGGCTCGTGATCCAGCGGGCGAATGCGAGTCGCCGGCCGCTGGTAGGTAGTTGCTCGTTGTCAGATGAAAATATTACGTGCTCACCATGCTCTGATGTAACCGTGAAACTAGCTGGATTGATCCGTTGTTTCGGTTGTTGAAAATCACCACGGTGAAACAGTCTGGTCTCTGGTAGATGACTCGGTGGTTCGACCAACGCGCGAACAAATTCCTGAACTGGTTTCTTGCTCCGAATCTGCTGGATCTGTTTGTCAAATTCAGCGAGCTTCGGTTTGGAATCAGGAATGTACTGGTAAAGGTTACCCGGAGTGATATTGACGCTGGGGTTCTTTGCCAAGAGTTGTTTTTGTTCATCGTCACGCTCTGCCGCAACTGTCTGGTACGCGGTTCTTAGTTGATCGCGAAGTGGTTGATCATATTTCAACAGCTCCTGATCAAGCGCCTGTTGCATGTATTTGGCGAGTTCTTGAGCTTTTGTTTTAGCGATCTCTTGTGCTTCCGATTCGACTTCCGCAGCTTTTTGACGATCGGCGGCGGTGTACAAAGAGATCAGGCGTTGGGCCGGAGGTTTCCACGCCTTCCAATCCAGGGCAGGCTCGAAAATGGCTCGCATCGCGTAGTAATCGGATTGCGGTATCGGATCGTAACGGTGATCGTGACACTGTGCACACTGCAAACTCAGACCAAAAAGTGAGGTGCCGATAATTTGCAGAGTGTCGATCATGACTTGATTTCGCCCCTCACTATTGTTCGCGCCGCTTCCAGTTCCATCAGCTGCCATGCGGAGGTAACCGGTCGCTGTCAACAGATCAATTTGATTGGCTGTGAGATCGCCATTGATCGGGCCTGCCAATTCATCACCAGCAAGTTGTTCGGTCAGAAATTGGTCGAAAGGTTTATCTTCGTTTAGAGCGCGGATCACCCAATCGCGGTATTTCCAAGACCATGGTCGTTCGGTGTCGGCGACGGAGTAGCCCTCCGAGTCAGCATATCCCGCGACGTCAAGCCAATGTCTCCCCCATCGCTCACCATAATGTGGGGATGCGAGTAAGGTATCTAGCAAGTGATCAAACCATTTGTGACTCGGATCATCAATCCAACCTTGCAGTTCCGCTGGTGTTGGCGGCAACCCGATTAGATCGAAATAAGCACGGATCACGAGTGTTCTTCTATCTGCCTGCGTGGCCATTTCGTGACCATTCGCTACGACGAACAGATCGATCGGTTCCTGGATGTTCAGGCTTCCTTCCTGTCGGGGTAGAACCGGAAGGGTAGGGCGGTGAATTGGTTGAAAAGACCAAAAGCTCCTTTCCTCTGGTGTGATTCCGAGACCGGGTCCGATCTTCACTGGTTCCGGACGTGCCGTTTTGCTTCCTAAGCTAATCCATCGCTCGATCGTTTCGATCTCCTCGTCCGATAGATGGGTTGGTCCCGGCGGCATGTCACCACTGCGAATGCGATCTAGCAAGAGACTTTCGTCTGGTTTTCCGGCGATGATTGCAGCCCCTGAGTCACCGCCACGAATCATCAGTCGAACCAGTCGCAAGTCGAGCTCTCCCTCGATTTCCTCGCTGGCGCCATGGCAGTCGAAGCAGTGCGCTCGGAAGATTGGACGAATGTCTCGCTCATAGGTCAGTTGCTCGGCACCGGCTGTGGAGACCAGATAACAAAACAGGATCGTAGAGACCGATACGGCGAACGTACGAATCATCTTCGCAACTCAAAATCTAGATCAGTGTGGGAACTAGGTGGAGACAACGTCGCCTAGAATACGCCGTTGAGTGCCTCCATCATAACCATGATTGAATCATGCGAGAATGTTCGTGCCAGCAGATCTCATTCCAAGCCGAGTTTGCCAATAGATAAGGCTAGATGAGCCCAAACCGAAGACTGTGTCTGATGATTCCCAACTGGTGGAATTTTCCGTGTTGGCGGCAGCTCATTGCGCCACAGATCCTGAGGACTTTGGGAGGGCGAGACGATCAGGCGATGATCCGGCAATTGGTCTGATTGGAGTTCCGCAATCCTGGGTAAGCTCCGGCATGCCTGACCGCGGTACGGGGGATGCTTGAGGTATTCGATCACTTCGGCTTTCGCAACGTTAGCATGCTGCAATAGCTCCAAAACTGTATATCCGAGGCCGACGCTACCCATCAGTGTTTTCAGTTGACTGCCATCGTGGATGTCGATCGATTGGTTCGAAATCGCACGCTCAGAATCTGTGTCGTAGCTGCTCATCAGAATCTCATGATTTAGCGTCAGCTCGGTGAGCATGGTCCCCGGTTCAGATCACAATTCCTGTCGTCGCAGGCAAAACGGTCCTCATGCCGAGTCTTCGTGGGCAAGAGTTTCTAGTTTAGGTGGATTCTCTGATCGGGTTTCAGGCGTGTGCCTTGTGTTTTGTCCACCTAGATCTACCCGATCACGGCTGTGTTCTCCTTTTGGAATTTACTTCTTTCTTTAAGACGTCGGATTAGCCGGATGCAGAATGTGGATTGACTTGGCGGCCTACGACGATTGGTTTGGCCCGCTTGGGTGATTGGATTGTGCAGCAGCCTGATCAATGAATCATTCGTTGATGATGTTGTTGTTAGAAGCAATGCCGGGCATACCTGTAATATCTACCACCTGTGTGTCGGGATCTGATGAGATGGCGTGATTGCTGTGGACCAGCGGCGGCTGATGACTCGAATTGACGACGATGGCGACCTTTTGAAATCGTTTGATCGTATTTCCGATCACCTTCACCGAAGCTTTGGATGCGTTGACGGCAGTTCGATATTGATCAAACTGATTATTGGTGATGTTCGCCGTCGATCCTTCCCAAACCCAGATCGCATTGCCTTGGTTTTTATCGGTACCCTGGAACTGGTTTCCGTCAATCTTTGCTTTGCCTTGCACCAAAATGCCAGCGACACCACCACCCGCGATTTGATTATTTTGAATCGTGACGACCGAACCGTCTTTGACGGCGATTAGAGGTGGCGCACCGCCAGTCCGCGAAAGTTTGTTATCGGTTACCATGGCTGTTGAGCCTTGCGTGATACCGATTGCTACCAGTTTGTTGCGCAGGCATTGGTCTTGGTGAAAAATAGCATCCGCAGCCATTCGCAATCCGATCCCTGCCGTTAGATTATCGCGGCATTCATTTCGGACGATTAAGGGTTTGGAACCATCGCAGCCGATCCCGGCCATCTTATTGTGATGTCAAAGGTTTTGTTTCAGGATTGGGCTGGCAAGGTCACGCGACCCGATTCCGGCCATTTCATTCTCGTAGCATTCGTTGTCTTCCACGATCGGTGCTGTATTTTCCATGCGGACGCCGATTCCTGCGTGACGATTCTGATAGCACTTGTTTTGGCGAATGATTGGTCGTGCACCTTCGCGACAACCAATGCCAGCCCGCACATTCTGAAAGCACTCATTGTCAAGGATCATCGGACTTGCCGCACGACATCCGATTCCAGCTCGCAGGTTGAGCTTGCAGCGATTGTTTTGGATGATCGCAACGGCACGTTCGGCAACTCCAATTCCACCACCAAGGTTCCGGTAGCATGTGTTATTGGAAATCAAGATTGGTTTTCTGGAGGAGTTGCTGCCGAGGATTCCGATTCCTACATCACCATTGTGATGCACGATGCAGTTTGTGACGGTGCAGCTGATGCCTCTGATTGCAATGGCTGGAATGGTGCCTTCCGCTTGAGCGGAGCCTTCGTCATCACCGAGTTGCTCACCCTTTGAATCAAAATGCCGTTGCCAAACCGCATCGTCGTATTGGCCGATGGCGGTGACCGTGAAACCATCCAACACGCTATCCTCCGCCATTGTGATCCCTGGCTGGTCACCGACGTTTCCGCCGCCGTAAAGGATTGTCGCGTCGGCTCGCTTTAATCCTTCAACGCTGGCCCGATCCCCTCCATCACTCTTAAGCGTGAGGCCGGTCGTAAGTCGTATCCGTTCAGTGTATCGTCCGGGTGCTACCAGAACTGTATCGCCAACGGCAGACGCATCAATCGCTGCTTGAATCGTTGGGAAGTC
>JAYZAR010000005.1:0-11937 GCA_036339635.1 Planctomycetota bacterium
AGTGGCCCATCGCCACGTCATCGGACCGCTTGACGATCACGACACAATCGATCGGTTTGCTGAACAGTGCGACGTGATATCGCTGGAATTTGAAAACATACCCGCTGAGACGATTGCCCGCTGCAGTCGATTTGCCCCGACGTATCCCGCTGCATCCGTGCTGGCAACCGCTCAAGATCGGATAATAGAAAAATCGACATTCCAAGCGGCTGGTTTGCCTGTGACGCCCTTTGCTGACGTTTCCAATCGTGAATCTCTGATGGACGTCGCTGAAAAAATCGGCTGGCCACTCGTGCTGAAAACGGCCCGCAGCGGCTATGACGGGAAGGGGCAATACAAACTTGATTCCGCCAAACAAGCACAAGAAGTGTCTTGGGAGGAATGCGACCACTGGGTCGCTGAAAAATTCATCTCTTTCGAAAAAGAAGTATCCGTTGTCGTGGTGCGACGTCCCAGTGGCGAAATCAAGTGCTTTCCTGTCTTTGAAAACGAACACGCCAATCACATTTTGGACGTTACGACGCTTCCTGCCAGAATTTCCGCGGCGGTTTCCGAAACGGCGATTCGGGTTGCGACTGCGGCCGCAGAAGCACTCGATGTCATCGGTTTGCTCTGTGTTGAATTCTTCGTCATCGGCGATCATGTCATGATCAATGAAGTAGCCCCGCGACCTCACAATTCAGGGCACCTAACGATCGAAGCCTGCGAAACTAGTCAATTTGAACAGCATGTGCGAGCTATTTGCAATTTGCCGCTCGGTAGTACAGCGATGAAATGCCCCGCGGCAGCGATGGCCAATTTGCTCGGTGATTGCTGGGGCGGCGATGGTCGGGCACCCAGCTGGGATCGAATGCTTGAAAAAAAAGGCGTTCGGCTCCACCTCTACGGCAAACGGACGCCAAAGCCGGCTCGTAAAATGGGGCATTTGACTGTCACCGGCTCCGACCGCGACCAGGTACGGCAAACAGCCCTCTCTGCCCGCGACTCGTTGTAAATTCAAGCGAATACTCCGGCCCAGAAAACGCGGTGCTGAGATTGAACAATGAAATCGCTTCAGTAGGACACCGCATCGACGTTAAAGTGTCGCGGCAACGACAGCGCTTTTGGTCGCTCCATCTCAATGCCCACGTGTCCCAACATGGTTCGGGCTCGGAAGTTTATTGCCGATTCTCGCTGCGTCCCGAAGTGTGGACCATGGTGATGGATGTCTATCTGGTGTCGCCACATTTTTCGTCTGAAGCGGTTTAATTTTCGGCTATTTACAGTGAGTCATCGAAACTCAGCCCTGGGCGTTTGCTCTGGTTCCTATCGGCTTCGTAATGATTGCTGGATTGCACGTCGCCAGCCTGTTTGGTCGAAAACTGAGCAAAGATCAAATGGACCACCTGCGAACACGCTTGGACCAGGTTGTGAAACTAGCGGTCTCGTGATGCAAAACAGTTTGCTATTTCCATCCGCAACCTCGATTTGCTAACGAAAAGGCTGATTAAGAAGTCTCGCAAAGGAATGCGATCCATGAAATCGTTTGGGAAGTCGTTTGGCCTTCGTGCCGCGATCGGTGGTGCCACCATATTGTCCGGAGTTTACGCAGCAGCCTTGGCCCAAAAAGACCGCCAAGACCACTCCGTGGACTGGTCTGCCAATCCGCCATCACTCGGACGGCCTGTCGCCCCCATCGAGGGGCAGTTGGCCGCCGGCAAATTGTCCGACGAAATTCGCGCTCCTGAATTAGATTCACTGGCGACCATGGAGAACGGATCGATCCCAGATCAGCCTTCTCCTGGCCAACGGCCGTCCGTGCAGTTGGTGCAGCACACAGAACCTGCCGGAATCGGGATGGAGTTGCCCGCTTCCTTGAGTGCTGACTCTGCGGGGGAAGCTGGTTCGGAAGGGTCAAGTTCCGTACCGACCGGCTGGAGCATGCCGCCTGCTGATGGTCCAACGCCCTCCCAAAACACAGTTGCCAGCGAGACGCCGGCCATGGCTCTGCCCGTCGCCGACGCACCTCCTCAAGCTGAACTTGGAAGTCCACTGGCAAATGAGTCGCCTTCAGGGCTGGCACCTCAGGCCGCATTAGGTGCGGCTGTTTTAGGTGCGCCGTCTGCCATGGAAATTCCAGCCGAGCTCGGTTCGGAACCCCAGTTGTCTGTTGGTGCAAACGAGCAAGCTGCCCCCTCGGTGTTGGCAACGCCGCCAGCGGCTGATAAGCCGTCCGTTCTAAGTCCGGGGCTGAGTGTCGGACCAGCAGCGGTTCAGGACGTCGCCAATCCATCAGGCGATCAACCTCAAACTGCGGAAGAAGCGGCAGCGGCCGCCGCCGTTGCAGCTGGCGTCGAAATCGTAGCAAGCGATTCGGCCGGCGGCCCCACCAATCTGCTTCGCTCAGATGCGACCGAAATGAATGTTTTGCGCGGTACTGAGAATTCCCCTGCAGCTGGTCTGTCTAACGCTGAGCCAGCGATTCAAACCGTGGCCGCACCGACGGGGAGCATCAACCAACTAGCGGCTCAGTCCGCTCAAACGGCCACTCAGTTTTCAGAGCCAGCGTCACCGTTCGCACAGCCAGGAGCCGAATTCACACCGCCCGCAGCCCAGATTGCTCAGCCTTCCTATCCGACTGCGGTTGAGTCGCTTGGCAACCCATCGGTTACGAGCAACGGGTCAGGTCAAATGATCACTGGTTCACCCTCGATTACTGGTTCACCCTCGATCACTGGTTCACCCTCGATCACTGGTTCACCCTCGATAACTGGTGCACCGTCGATCACTGAGGCTACGCCGGCCAGGACTGCTGCCGGACCATCCGATTTGGATCAGCAAGCAATCGTACGGACAGCAAGTTTACTTGATCAGTCAGGTCCACTTAGCGGCTCAAACGTCCCCGGCAATCTGCCCGTGATCGAGCAGCCGCGTGGTGCATTGCCGATCAATCCGAGTGCAACCGTAGACGCCCCTGGAGAGCGGCGTCTGGAGGGCGCGCAAACGCCAAGTGTTGTTATTCAAAAACGGGCTCCAGCCGAAGTGAAGGTTGGCAAGCCTGCCGCTTTTGTCATTCAAGTTCAAAACGTGGGAACAGTGGAAGCACTGGATGTAAGAGTACAGGACCGCATTCCCGCTGGCATGCGGCTGGTCGACGCTTCACCTTCCCCAGTGCAGCAGGGTAGCCTGCTGATATGGGAACTTGGGTCCATGCCCGCCAGCGACGAACGCACTCTGACGATGCAATTGGTCCCCGAACAGGAAGGCGAGTTAGGGAGCGTCGCGCGGGTGAGCTTTGAAGCGGCCGCGTCTGTGCGAACGATTGCCACACGCCCGGAGCTGAAAGTTACGCAAAATGCTCCCGAAAAGGTGTTGATCGGTCAGCAATTAGAAATCGAATTGGAGGTTTCCAATCCTGGCAGTGGCGATGCAAATGGCGTGATTCTGCAAGAGGATGTTCCGGAAGGGTTCGATCATCCCAAGGGCCGCCAGCTGGATAATGCCCTGGGCACTCTAGCGGCTGGCGAGGTACGCAAGCAGTTACTGCGACTTCGCGCTGTCGCTCCGGGAGTGATTCAGAACACGATTCGCTTGACAGGTGAAGACGGTTTAACTGCCGAGGATACTGTCACTGTGCAAGTTATTGCACCTGACCTGCGAGTTGCCATTAAGGGCCCTGGCAAGCGTTACCTCGAACGTTCGACCACCTACCAAATCGAGGTCGCCAACGCGGGGACCGCTGATGCCACCAATGTTGACGTCGGCGTTCAACTAGCCCGCGGGTTGAAATTTGTGGGCACCGATTTCGAGGGCCAATACGATCCGACGCGTCACTCGGTATATTGGTCGCTTGCTCAGCTCCCCGCTGGCCAATCGGGAACGGTGCCGCTCACGTTGCTGCCAGTCGAGGAGGGCGAGCAAGCGATTTTGCTTGATGCCCGAGCTGATTTGGGCGTTACCGCGAAAGCCGAACAAAAAATGTTGGTGGAAGGTTTCGCCGCACTCAGTTTCGAGATTTCCAATTCCGGAGGGCCGATCGAATTAGGTGCCGAAACAAATTATCAAGTTCGCGTCACCAACAGTGGCTCCAAAGCCGACAGTAACATTCGCGTGCAGTTGCAGCTGCCGCAAGGCTTGGAACTGATCAGTGCTGACAGTGAAGCGGGAACCGACGGTCGCGGTCTGATCGCGTTTCAGCCACGTCCCAAACTGGCACCAGGAGAGGAACTGAAATATAGCGTTCGTCTCCGCGGAACGGTCGCTGGAACTCACTTGGTGAAGGCAGTAATTGTGAGTGACCAAAGCAAAGTTCCGGTTACAAAGGAAGCGAGCACATTGGTTTACAGCGACCAATAGCAGCGACCTTGGATCGACAGAATGATTCCTTCAAATCGACCTGAGTGGATAGCGATTGGCTGCGTCCGATGGGATATTTCCAACCGCTGTCAGCAGTCCTGATGGTCGAGTTCACTTCGATCCGTCTAATTGCAGAGGACGCGAACGGGCGAGGATGGCAGGACCGGATTGGCGGGTGGCATGGCCAAACTGGATTGTGGGGAACGCTGCTTTCAGTGGAGCACGATTGGCGACGGTACTCCGGCAGCTACCGTACCCGCCGAAGAAAGGTGACAAAATCCTTATCCAGTTCGGCGAGCGTCGTATCGAAGGCTTCTTCGAACAGCTCGATCCGTTCTTTTGGGCTTTTCTCGGCCAGCGGTCGACCCGTACTGAGGGTCCGCAGGTAGTCCACGTATTCTTTTCTGCGGGTTTTGATTAGGAAGTAGGTCAAAGCCCAGCACTCCGCATATGCGGAAGCAGCTGAAGCTGGACTTCGAAACCTTTGGTCATCGGCGAGCAGCGTTGCCAAAGATTCGGAGGGTCGGTTGGGAGCATAGCGTCGCCAACGAAGCAAGTTGACTTGATTGACCCGGCCAATGTTTCGCCAGCGTGTCGGATTCCGCCGATCGGGTGCTTCAAAGAAAGTCGCAAGCCCTTCGCTCACCCACATCGGGTTGTCAGCGAACCGAGCCTGAAGCCCACAATTGTAAGCGAGTTGGTGGGTCGCTTCGTGGATGATGGTTGAAACGTTACGTTCAAAGTCAGGCACATTAAAAGTGATCATGCGGTTACTGGCTAAGTGGTAGTAACCGATCACGCTTTTAGCCGTCTCACCAATATCTTTGGTTGCATACTTCATAAATGCATCATGATTTCGAAGCACAACCGAAACCAGTGGGTATTCGGGCTCGGGCAACTTCCAGTACTGGTTTTTCCAATACGTGAAAAAGCCGCGATACAACTGCTCATACATCGCAGCGACCTGACGGGCGTAAACCTCGCTACTGTTGTAGGCGACGACATAATGTTGTGTGCGATAGATCGAAAATCCATCACCGAGTTCGGCAAGTAATCGTCTTTCCATCTCGTCATCAGTGATCGGCACAAGCGGCTGATCATTCGACTCACGCGACAAGATCTGCTCCGGCTGCAACGTCCAGATGTGACCATCCTCAGCACAGAGCATGAGTCCACCGTCTTGGGCCTCCACCATGATCTTGGCATTCACAGTTTGCTCTTCATCACCGTTACGGAAGGTGACCGTTTCATACCCGTAGGCCAAATCGGTTCCGGGAACGAGGCACTGTGCAGCAAGACAAATCAAGAAGACGAGCACCAACCTTGACATGGATTCCCTACGCAGCAGGAGGATGGAAAAGGTCGCTGACGTTTCAACTCGATTTTACCTTCGACGCCAGCGTCAGGCGAACAAAAAGGATCGAGATCACAACGACAGCTGCTATGTACCATATCGACAATGCGGCTTCTTGGTAACGGGCACCGCTATGGAGCAGGCCGAATAGACGGGTCCCCACCGTGGTCACCCCAGGTGGGATTACGGGCAGCGTCGCAGGAAGGTCGCCCGATGCGACTAAAGCTCCTGCCAAGGAGGCGGCAAACCACCCGCGTGCCAGCAAGGGGCGATAGATGGCAAAAGAGCGGCGTAGCGGCGAGGCATCCAAGCGAGCGGTATCGATGATGGAATCGGGAATACCCCGAAACGAGGAACGCATCACCCAGTAAGAAACGGGGACCGCTCGCACCAAGACTGCGATTAAGGTTGGCAGCAAGGTTTGCTGGTACAGGTAATTGAACCCCGGTACAGAACATTGAAAAACCCAAACCAAGGTCATCCCGACGATTGGCCCGGGAATCACAAAGGCGATGATCGTTGCTCCATCGAGCCAAGGTTCCCAGCGAGCATTTGTCCGACCTAGCAATGCCAACGGCGACGCGATCAACAGCGAGCTACCGCCGGCTAAAAGGGCGATGATTGTCGTCCACTGATATTCCGATCGAAAATCACGTGGGGCTGAGAGTAGGCGAGTAGCCGACTCCCGCCATGACCAACTTGCCTCAACGGTTCCATCGACCACGACAACTTGATGACCAAGTTTGATCAGTAAACCAATCATTGGCACCCCGACAATCAGTAAAACAAGGGCGAGCCCAGCCAGGCCAGCCAGGCCAGTCACTATCGGCGGATAACCTTCGGCTACGGTTTGACCTAGGTCGGTCTGGGTTGCAATGTTCGAACGCCGATTGGCAAGCATCCACCGGACGAGCGATGCCGAAATCGCCACTGGCAGAGCACAGGCCATGCATACCGATAATACTGATGGTGTGGTAGCGTAAAACAGGTAGAATTCGTCTGCGACCGTGCGAAAGCCATATAAGTCGGCCACCGTCATTTCACTGGCAGCCAACAACGCGGTAAGCAGCAAACCAAGCAAGAACCATGGTGCGGCTATCGGAAGCCGGACACGCCACCAAGCGGCCAATGGAGACAGATCCATTCGACTCTGCTGGATCAACGCCGGAGGCGTTTTGCGAACCCCATGCCAAGTGGTTAGCGTAACAATGGCACCGCCGTACAGCCCGTGGATCCATCCTGCCGCGATCAGGCCCGAAAAAATCCCATACTGGCTCGTCCCCGCCGCGCGAGCTCCAGTTTGTGTCAGCATTAACCAGCCGAATTTGCCGGCGGTCGATTCCCAAGCACCGGCATGTAACACCAACGGTAGCCCCACTGCGAATAGCAAACCGCCGACTAGCATCACGGTAATTGAGCGAGATAGCGTTCCACCAGATTGTAGGACCGAGCCGGCCCAAGCCCCAATGATGCCTAGAATCGCTGCAATCGATACGCTAACTCCCACCAATTCGAAGGTGAGCGTTAGGGGGACTACCCAATTTAACAATCGACTAAGACTAAAGAGGGGAAAAGATTAATCGTTTCACACCCGATGCATCTTAGCAATCAAAATAGCGATCAGCTTTGCCGAGCCAATCGTTTTTTGTTCGGTGAGCCATTTTGGCAACCCGCCAGTCGGCAGCTGACGGCAAATCGAGAACTCGCAAAAATCGCGGGACAGGCGAATGGTTGCTGATGAATCCTGAAGCCCCAGTTTCTTTCGAACTGTTTGTTTTCACACCAATCCATGAAAATCACGGCGATTCCACAACTGTACCGCAATTTGAGGCGGTGGCGTGAGATTCTGGCCGTGCTGCGCCGGTACGGATTGGCCGATTGGCTGACTCATTTCCACCTGCCATTCCGCGATGCATTGAAGGATCGCGGGGGTGTGCCCCTGTCCAATTACTCGCGTGAACAACGCGTCCGAATGGCGCTGACCGATTTGGGGCCAACCTTCATAAAGTTGGGGCAAGTACTGGCCGGACGGCCTGATTTGGTCGGGCCGGCACTCGGTGAGGAGTTGAAGCGTTTGCGAATCAACGTGCCCCCCGATCCAATTGAAAAGGTTCGGGCAACGCTACGCGAGGAACTCGGGGAAGACTACCAACGCCATTTTCGTTCCATTGATCCAATTCCTCTGGCGACGGCATCGATCGGGCAAGTCCACCGGGCGGAATTGAACAACCGGACCAAAGTGGTCATCAAAGTCCAGCGACAGGATATCGATCGCACCATGCGGCAAGACGTTGAAGTGCTCGTCGGATTGGCGCAACTTGCTAAGCGAGTCGATGCTCTCGCCGCCTGGGGCCCCTCTGACATGGTTCGTCAATTGGCTCCGATGATCATGAGGGAACTCGATTTCACTCGCGAGCGGCAGAACCTCGAGCATTTCGCCGAGATCTTTCGGACTCGCCAGGCTGACGTGGTCATCCCTCGTGCGTTCACGGAGCTTTGCACCCAGCGCGTCCTGGTAATGGATGAATTGCTCGGTCAACCGCTGGAAGCATTTTTGAGGGACGATGCTGGGCCGCCGAAGACACACCGTGACGGAAAGAACAATTCGGCTGAGTTGTCTCCTGAGGCTGAATTGTCTCCTGATTTATCGTCCCCCGACCAGACGAGCGTCCGACCTGCGGCGAACGAGGAGTCACTCTCCGTCGATTCCAACGAGAGTGACTGTCGTACGGAATCGGCATCGCCAACGAGTGCTGAACTCGAAGATTCTTGGGTCCACAAATCTCAGAAGGCTAGCCCATCGATCGCTTCCAACAGGAATTCCACGCCGGTTACCCGACCCGCGGCAGGCAGTCGACAGTGGGGATCGGAGCGGGAAAACCGAAAACGAAAACTGTCTGAGACCATCGCTAGCGTTTATCTGACCATGCTGTTCGATGAGGCGATGTTTCATGCTGATCCTCACAGTGGCAATCTGGTCGTGATGGACGACGGGCTGCTGGGAATTCTTGATTTTGGCATGGTTGGTCGGATTGATGAGGCATTAAGAGAGACAATTGAAGAGATGTTGGTGGCGATTTCATCCGGTGATCAGCACCGATTAATGCGTCTGATTCGGCGGATTGGAGATCCGCCACCGACGTTAGATGAATCGGCATTGGCGATTGACGTGGCCGAATTCATCGGTACTTACGGTCGCCAAAGCCTCGGCAGTTTTGACATGACCGGAGCGCTGAACGATCTGAGTGCGCTGTTGCACCGACATTCGATCCGGTTGCCCAATCAATCGGCGTTGCTGCTGAAAATGCTGATCTCCCTGGAAGGAACCCTGCGGGAGTTGGGAGCAAGTTTTGATTCGCTCGAGGTCGTTCGTAAATTTGTGCAGCAGACGATGGTTCGTCGTCTGAGCCCCAAACGGCGGATCCGGCAAGCCCGACGAATTTACCTGGAAGCCGAAAATTTCCTGGAGGCAGCACCCGATGAGGTCATCTCATTGCTCCGGCAGGCACGGCGAGGCGAGGTTCGAATGACGCTCGAACACCAGCGTCTTGGGCCCACCGTTAACCGCATGGTGCTTGGGTTGATGGCGAGTGCCGTTTTCCTAGGCTCCGCCCTGATGCTTGCCATGAAAGTCCCGCCACTACTGTTTCCCACGCCCAGCGTGCTGCAAATGCAGGACATTAGCCTGCTGGGCCTGATCGGCGTTATCGGGAGCATGACCGTCATGATGGGGCTGCTTTTGGCGATCAATCGCAGTGGTCACCTAACACGCGACAACGACGACTGACCCGGTACCAAGGCCCCTGTCCCACGAGATATCACCTCTGCCAGCGAAACGATGGCACTCAATCAGTGATAATCTGGCTCTATTGACGCTAAACTCCGCCGATTCCTATACTCCTGCACCGCAGCGAAAGGCGGTAATGAGTGCATTTTCCGATTTGGTATCCCCTCCTGGCTCACCACCAGCAGCAGGATCGAGTCCCAACTTCAATCGACCCAACATCCCATGAAGACTGAACGTCGTCACGAGCTGCAACAGAATGACCTGGCGGTCTACCTGAACAAAATCAATAAATCGATTGAGCCTCACTCGCGTCTAATTGCGGTTGCAGTTGGCGCTTTATTCGTCGCGTTCATTGGGTATGCCCTTTACTCGAGCCAGCAAACAGGAAATCGAAGTGTAGCGACGCTGCAATTGATTGAAGGAGTAGGGGGCCAAGACGCTGAAGTTTTGGCGAATATTAACGATAGTTTTCCGGACACTATTGCCGGAAAATGGGCCAAGCTTTACCAGGGGCAAGGCTATTTGAGTGACGGACTGCAGGCGCTTTACACCGATCGTGAGGAAGCTGAAGGTCTGTTCAAAGATGCTCAATCAGCTTTTCAAAGAGTATTGGAAACTGGCAAAGACCGATTGTTGGTTTCCCGCGCAAACCTTGGAATCGCACAGAGTAAGGAGGCGGTTGGCGATCTTCAGGGGGCAAAAGAAGCCTACGAGGCGGTCAAAGCGGCCAATGAATCCGAGGCGATGATTGAGCTTGCAAACAGCCGGATCGAAGCTCTGAGCAAACCAGAAACAGAGGAGTTCATGGCTTGGTTTGCTGATCAAGATTTCTCGCCAACCATGCCTTCGGCTGCTGATCCTTCGTTACCCCCCTCCACCACCATCCCCGGGCTCCCAGATTTTGACCTTCCCAACCTCGAGAGTGCGATGGAAGGAGCGTCAGAGGAACGCGATCTAGAGGGCGGAATTAGCCTGCCAGAAGTTGTTGACGAAACCCTTTCAGCGGAGGACTCGAGCGAAGAGGGTAGCAAAGAAGAAAGTCTCCAATTGCCGACTAGTGGGGCGACAGAGGATCCAGCACCAGCGACAGAGGATCCAGCACCGGCAACAGAGGATCCAGCACCGGCAACAGAGGATCCAGCACCGGCAACAGAGGATCCAGCACCGGCAACAGAGGCTCCAGCACCGGCAACAGAGGCTCCAGCACCGGCGAACGAAAACGACGAAGTGAGCAGTGAGTGACTGCTCTAACCAGGACGAATTTTCCGATGAGGAATTTGCTGAATCGGGTGAGTTAACGGAAACGCAGGCGATTACTTCCGATCCGGTGTTTCGCGAATTTGTCGTTCCCGAGTCGGCATCGGGGTTGCGGATTGATTTGTTCTTGACCCAAAGCTGTGACGGTCACAGTCGCACGCAGATTCGTGCCGCTGTGCAAAACGATGGCGCTGAGTTGGATGGCCGCGTGGTGCGTCCTAGCGTCAAGGTCCACGCGGGCCAGCGGATTAGGTTCAGGCTGCCGCCGCTACCGTCAGACGAAACGATCCCGGAGAACATTCCGCTCGATGTGCTCTTCGAAGATGATGGATTGGTCGTAATCAATAAGCCGCCAGGCATGGTGGTTCATCCGGCTCGTGGCCATTGGAATGGCACGCTAACGAGTGCCTTGGCCTATCGATTTCAATCACTTTCGGATGTGGGCGGGCCAACGCGACCGGGGATCGTCCATCGTCTTGACCGTGATACAAGCGGGGCGATCGTGATCGCCAAGACAAATGCAGTTCACATCCACCTGGGTGCTCAATTTCACGATCGTGAGGTGGAGAAAGAATATTTCGCCATCACTGCGGGGCGGATTGATCGAGATCGCGACCTGATCGAGGCGCCGATCGGCCGCCACCCCTACCAGCGTGATAAAATGGCGATCCGCGAAGGTCATCCGACCAGCCGAGCAGCGTCGACGTTTTTCGAGGTCCTATCGCGGCACGGGCGATTCACTCAGGTGCGTTTGATGCCGAAGACCGGCCGCACCCATCAATTGCGCGTCCACCTAGCTCATGTTGGCTGCCCGATTGTCTGTGATCGTCTTTACGCCGGTCACGCCGAGATCAGCGAATCGGAATTGCGGGGGGCGAGTCGTGAACCCGGCGAGCCGTTTGTGCTGCAGCGGCAGGCTTTGCATGCACGGAAGCTGACATTCACCAATCCGCAAACAGGTCGCCGCATGACCTTCGACGCCCCCCTGCCCGAAGACATGCGGCGGATCACCGCGATCCTGGAAGCCAACGATTCGAATCACTCCAGGTGATCACTCCGAACCGATCGATTTGACCGGCGGGCTACTGCATCCGCTCGGTCCACATCCGCAATCCTGTAGTCGTTTTTCGATGGCCAGCGAAGTGGGCGTCATCGACAATCCCCCCAACGCGGTGCAGCGATGTTCTCGAGGCATCCGCTCTGA
>JAYZAR010000006.1:0-7741 GCA_036339635.1 Planctomycetota bacterium
GATTGCTCGAATCGATTCCCCGATTTTTCAACTTGTCGCAATTCATCTGGGGTCGGTAACTGCCCTAATTCCAAATCGATGGTGGAAAACGTAGTATCCAGCGATGGTTCGACAACCGCCATCTTGCTCGTCAACAAAACGGATTCCACCGCATCTGCCAATCGTCGACCATAGTGCTTGGCCAACTCGTTTGTGCGGCGAGGCACGGGATTTTGATCCGCTCCACAGCCAGCCCAAAACATCGCCTGACAATCGGGCAAGCGTTGCTCAAGCTCAATCTGAGCATGTCCGGGATAATCCCCCGACCACTGCATCCAACTGAGTACCGTCGCGTGACAAGCGTATCCAAATACGACAGCCTTGAACTTGTCATCGGAACGAATGGCCAAGACAGGAACATCGTGATCGACTGGCCCCACTAAGGTTCCCGCTGCCCGCCGGGCTGGAACTTCAGGCTGCGGATTATTGCGACGGTTGATTGCGAACGTCGCTTCACCGACACCATGCTGCAGCGTGCAAGGCTCAAGGTCCTCCAACGCCTCGCCGACCAAATTAATCATCGTCACAAGTAATCGGTCGGCATATTGTTCAATTGACTGACGTGCGTTGGCGGATACCAACTCATAATGCATTGGGGCCAAGTTCTTTCCCACCACCGGCCCGCTATGAGTGTGCGATGTGCAGATGGCAATTGACGAGCGCTGCAAACCAAATCGTTTCGTAATCCGTTCGCAAACGGCGACGGAGAGTGTTCGACTGATCCCGACGAGATCAAGTGTCAGCAAGATTGCCCGGTGACCCTCCTCATCTTCCAACGCCAAAGCTTTTGCCCACAAATCGGTCGACTTCCCCTCAGCAGGTCGATCGCGACTGGCGTAACCAGCCATCCACATCGGCTCGACCGGCGTGATTTGGGCTCGCGCCGCACCGGCTTTCCAAGCGGCCACTGCTTGACCTGATTGGCCAACCAACGCAATCCAAACCAACAGCAATACAGCACCCAACGAAGCCTGCAGGTGATTCCCAATCATGTAGATTCTCCATTGCGATAAAAAAATGGTTTGCCAGCAACCCCACCGACTCTTCCCGACAATCGATTGCCGAGAAGGAAGAGATTCAATGCGGTGACCACACATCTGAATCAAATCAGCGTCGTTGACGACATCGAACACCCGGCCGACTAGATCGCGATCATCCACGCGAATCGAAAAAGAACGAATGCTACCTAGATCATTTTTTGCCAGTAGCCGACATCGATCCAAGTATCGAACTTGAATCCAACCTCTTTGTAGTGGGCCACCTTTTGAAATCCAAATTTTTCATGCAACGACACACTCGCATCGTTCGGAAGCGAAATCCCACTAATGAGCGTATGAATGTTTCGCTCGGAGACTAATTTCAATAGTTGCTTCAACAACCGCACCCCGATTCCCCGGCGGCAGTAGCTTGGCTCGACGTACACCGTCGCCTCAGCTGAATTTTGATAGGCGGCTCGGTGATGCCATTGACTGGCGAACGCATACCCGACGACTTCCCCATCCCACTCAGCGATGATCCAAGGTAAAGAGCGAGAGGCCACCACCTGCATCCGCCTCGAGATTTCGTTCGCTTCAATCGCTTCCACTTCGAAAGTCACGACCGAATTGAGGATGTAGTGATTATAAATGCTGGCGACCACTGCAGCATCGCCTAATGTTGCAGTTCGGATCGATAGCGAATCATGATTGGTCAACAAGAATAATCCTTTAGCGAAAGTAACGACGAGAACCGGTAATCATTTCTCGAAAAGCCCGACTTCGATCTGTGCAAATGGCTATTCGGTTGACTAATGACGCTATCGTCACGCCGGCCGACCAGAAATGATAGAGTATTGGCGGCGTCCACTCACCCATCTGCCAGCAGGATTCCCCGATGAATCAGCGTCTTCTTGCAACCATCTTTTTCGCTACGCTAGCCTGCTTCAATATCGGATCTTGTTTCGGAGAAGATTGGCCACAATGGCGAGGGCCAGATCGGGATGGCAAATCAAACGAAACCGGACTACTCAAAGAGTGGCCTGCAGATGGCCCACCACTCACCTGGTCGGTTGAAGGAATGGGGATCGGCTACTCCAGCATTTCGGTGGCGAACGGCAAGATATTCACGCTCGGAGACTTAGATGATGGTAGCTACGCCCTCGCCCTCAACGAAGCGGACGGGGCCTTGATTTGGAAAACTCGAATCGGCGAGGCGGGTGGTCATCGCGGGTACCCGGGGCCACGCAGCACACCAACGGTGGATGGAGACCAAGTATTTGTTCTGAACCAACACAGTGACCTTGCTTGTTTGAATGTAGCCAACGGCGAAGAGGTCTGGTCGGTCAATCTAGAAAAAGACTTTGGCGGCAAGATGATGTCTGGCTGGCGTTACAGCGAATCGCCGCTAGTCGATGGAAATCGCGTCATCGCAACACCGGGCGGCGAACAGGGAACGGTCGTTGCACTCGACCGCGAGAGTGGCGAAAGAATTTGGCAAACGGGTGGGTGGACAGACACCGCCGGATATTCCTCGGTCATCATCGCCACCATCCACGGCACACCTCAGTACATTCAGTTGACCGGTCGCAGTGTCGCAGGATTCGATCCCGAGACAGGAAGTGTATTGTGGAAAGCAGATCGTGAAGGAAAGACTGCCGTCGTTACGACTCCAGTCATTGAAAACGATATCGTCTTCGTCACTTCCAGCTACGGCGTCGGCTGCAATGCATTCCAGATCAGCAAGGACGGCGGTACCTGGACAAGCAAGGAACTGTACGCAAACAAGAACATCGCAAATCATCATGGCGGTGTCGTCGTGCTCGATGGCTATGTCTTCGGATCAAGCGGCGGAGCATTCAAATGCCTGGACATCGAATCTGGTGAACTCGCCTACGGTGGACGCAGTGCGGGCAAAGGGGCAACCACGTACGCCGATGGCCACCTGTATCTACGAAGTGAAACGGGACCGATCGCATTGATTGAAGCCACCAGCGAAGATTTGGTTGAGAAAAGCCGTTTTGATCAACCGCAACGGAGTGACAAACGAGCCTGGGCACACCCGGTGGTCGCCAACGGTAAACTTTATATCCGAGACCAAGATGTGTTGCTGTGCTATGATATCAGCGAGTAAGAATCACGACGTCAGCGAGTAAGTACCACGGATTCGGCGGTCCACAACTGCGCACACGCCGAAAAGCAGCCCTTAAGTCCATCGCCGTTCATCCGGGCAAGCATCCGAATTCACAATCCGGAACTCAACCGGCGGCCAGCTGTTCCAATTTAAAGTTGGCAATACTCGGTGAATGCGAAGTGCGGCAGTGTGGCTCTCGGCTTCGGTCGCGAGGATTGATTACGAGGCCGCCAACCCCCAAGCGGCCACGATCACAGCAATCGCTGCGAAGCCGGCCCCCTGTTGAACGTTCTCATTAGATAACACTTTGCCATTGATCCGGCACGTCAACCAACCGATCGCGAGCCCAGCAAGGAATCCGGTAAAGTGCGCAGCGACATCAGTCCGCTCGCCCCCCACCCCCGTAACCCCCCGCCGGACAACCCCGCCGATCAAGGGTCGCCAGCGAATCCAGCGACTCGACTTGTCTCCCCAATGCCGCAGTGCGTTAGCCACAAGTACGCCAAGCGCCGAAAAAACTGCCGTCGATGCCCCAATCGAGGTGTGGGCTCGATCTTGAATCAACGCGTTGATGCTATTGCCAAGAGTTCCCGCAATCACGATTGCCAACCACGCCACACCGCCGCCCAAAGTACGGCCGGCCATGAAACCAAACACAAGACCAAACAGCAGATTGCTGATGAGGTGACCAAGATCCACGTGCAGCGTCAACGCGGTGACTGACCGCCACCACTCACCATCCCGAACCGAGCCGGCATTCATCTGACCGCGTCCAACCCAATCGATACCGTAAGCGTGGTGAGCATCTAGAACTGCGATCGCAACCAAGATCAGGACGTAGCCAACGACTCCCGCAACCGGAAAGTCATAAATGGCGATGGCATTTCGTGATCCCACGGAAACATCGGAATTCTCTTCTCGGTAAGCCTCCAATTCACGGAGCGCTTGATTGGCGTCATCTGGCCGCACCTCAAGCCACCACCAACCATCGCGACGAACCGAATGGGAACGAATCCCCACCGCATCGAGCACGAAACGATATTCCATACACTGGCCGCGATTTCTGGTTTTGACAATCACTTCGCGTTCGGATGATGCTGCCTCCATGCACCTATCCTCGGTTGCTTCCCCGTTTCTGGCAATCCGGTCAGAATGGGGAATTCGGTTTACAGCTCAATCAATCCACAATCCTGGTAAAAAACGCTACCCAAAACCTCATAAAATCAAGTCTCTGATTTGCGATGTGGGAACAAAACAACTGTTCCACTCCGCACGAAATCCGGCCATAGCGCGTTCCTTTTTCCGGAGCGGCAGCACTTCGCTCCTCGATTCGCACGACGATTGCTTCGGTCAAGCTGGGATTCCATTGATAAGCCGCGAACTGCAAATGGGTGATTTATCGCTCGGGCCTTGGCACACCAGCTTGTTTCATTGCAAGACTTAAAACGCGATAGCTCGTTACCAACGCGTGTTCCGCGTCATAGCCAGGACGCTTCCAAACTTGCGAACTCACCTCCACACAAATCGAACCACGAAATCCGCCCGCATAAAAACTCTGACACAACGCTTGATAATCGATCGTCCCGGCCTCACCTGGTAACTCAAAGCGAACCGCTCCAACATCCTGCCGAGCATCTTTCACTGCAATCCCCGCGGTGATTGGTAGTGCATCACGGATCAAATCCTTTAGCGGCATCTTGCGAAAAATGAAGTGGCTGTAATCAAACCACATCCGGATCGAGGAAGGGTCGCCCAATTGCTTAATCAACCAAACCACTTCATCTGGACGCGACAGCGCATGACCACGATGAGGTTTCACAGCGACCACCACACCACTGTTTTCGGTAACCTTCAACCAGTCGGCAAACCTATCCACGGCACTCGCCTTGACACGCTCCCAATTTTTCTCGCCCAGCACCGTTTGAATGACAGGTGGCTTGTTCGAGGAGATGTCTCGCGCCAAATCGAGATCACCCTTCAATCGTTCCAGATCACGACGGTGCGCGGTGGCTGCCCCAAGTGGTCGATAATTCGCCATCAACGAACATAATTCCAGTCCGTGATCTTCTAACAAGTTTCGAAATTCGCGTCGCTGGGATGCGTTCATTTTCTCGGCGGCGACATCCCGTTCTGGTGTCACCGTCAACTCCAAACCATCGTATCCAGCCTTTGCGATTGCCTCGATCGCTTGCCGCGGCGAATACCCGGGCAATCCATATGTACTGAATCCCAAACGACACCCTGTATCGGCATCGGGCTCGAGATCGGCAGCGACAACGCGTTGCCCCGCAAGTGACGCAACGGCCGCGCCCGCCCCCAGAGCAGTCAGTACACGTCGCCTTGGAATTAATTGAAAAGCCATCGCATTCAACCAAAGTTGTGGGTGGAAAGCACAGGTCGTCAACGCACGTTCATCTTAGCCCACGTCGAGAACATGTTCACTCTCACTTCGCTACAATACTGACCGAATTCAATGGCGTCCTATCGAGCCAATCGCCCAATCACTCGTTGTTCCCGACACCTTTGTTTTCATCGTCTGCGAGCGAGCAATGCTTGGATGTCGCAATGTTTGATCGCCGACAATACATCCGGTTGAGTCGTTGCTGCAACAAGCCATTCCGCTCCCGATGAATCTTTGAAACTAAGGTAATCGCAATGACTCTGCCAACTCGCCGTGATCTGCTGAAATCAACCGCCGTGACCACCGCGGCCACGTTTGCTGCCCCAGCAATTGTTCGAGGACAAAATTTGAACGACAAGATTCGCGTCGCGATTGTCGGGATGGGTGGAAGATCGAACGCCCACGCGGAGAGCCTGGTCGAGCTAGAACAGGAATCAACCGCGGGCATCGAATTGGCTGGGGTGTGCGATTGCAACGAGGCCAAACTAAAGTCCGCCGAAAAAGTTTGGAGCGATCGTAGCGGACACCGCATCGAAACCTATGATGAAATGCGACGCGTGTTGGATGATCGGTCAATTGATGCGGTCACGTTTGCAACGCCCAACCACTGGCATTCCCTGAACGCTATCTGGGGATGCCAGGCAGGGAAAGATGTTTATGTCGAGAAGCCCGGTTCACACAATATCTTCGAAGGTCGAAAGATGGTCGAAGCGGCTCGTAAATACGATCGTATTGTGCAACACGGAACGCAGTGTCGATCCTCACCCAACATCATCGAGGGAATCGAAAAACTGCATAACGGCATCATCGGCGAGGTCTACTTCGCCCGCGGCATCGCTTACAAAATACGCGGCAACCTTGGTCAACATGCCCCCCGCCCGGTACCCGAAGGTCTCGATTGGGATGCCTGGTGCGGTCCCGCTCCAGTTCATGAATACAGCAATTTTCAACATCGTCGCTGGCATTGGATTTGGGATTACGGCAATGGTGAAATTGGCAATCAGGGGGTGCATCAAATGGACATCCTGCGTTGGGGGTTGAAACTCGACTCCCATCCCATTCAGGCTTCGGCCGTTGGCACCAATTACATGCAGCAACAAGTCCACAAGAGCAGCGCGGAAACTCCCGGCGTGTTGTCGGCTTCGATGAAATGGGAAAGCGGACAGATGATCGAATTCGAAGTTCGTGATTGGTACACCAACGCGGAAGCCGGCTTTCGCGACAAGTACCCGTTTGTGCAAAAGGATTTCCCCGTTGGAACCATCTTCCTGGGTACCGAAGGAACAATGATCATTCCCGATTACTCCAGCTACTACACATTCCTGGGTCGCAAACGCGAGGCAGGCCCGAGTGCGTTCGAAGCGGGAAGTCCGATCTCAAATTCGCCGCATTTCCGCAACTGGGCATTGGCAATGCGATCACGACAACGCGAAGATTTGAATGCCGATATCGAGCAAGGCCACTATTCCTCTACACTGTGTCACTTGGCGAACATCGCTTATCGTGTTGATCGCACTGTCAAATTCGATCCTGAATCCGAATCCTTCATCGGTGATGCAGACGCAGATGAATTGTTGACCCGACCAGAACGAGCGGGTTACACCGTGCCGCAAAAGGTATAAACCTGAACCAGATTGCAATGAATTGACGAAGTGTCACACGCTTCTACACAACGACCATTTCCATCACCTACGACAGGCCAATTCCATGAAACTCGTTCGTTACCAAGATGCGGCAGGCACCATCCACTACGGAAACGAACATACCGACGGACGGATGACCCGCCTGGAAGGAGATATTTTTTCTGAAACAACCGATACGGGACAGGATGCCGAGGTATCAAAACGGCTCGCCCCTGTGGAACCGCGTGATATCCTCTGTATCGGCCTAAATTATCGAAAACACGCTATCGAAGGGAACCAGCCGATCCCAGAAAATCCGATCGTGTTCATGAAAAACAGCGGCGCATTACAGCACCCCGGCGACCCCATCGTCCTGCCGCGCAAACTGCGCAGTGACAAGGTTGACTACGAATGTGAACTCGCCGTAATCATTGGTAAGCCTTGTCACTATGTTTCCAAAGCCGACGCACTCTTTTATGTGATGTGATACACTTGCTCCAATGACTTCAGCGCATGATACTGGCAAAATTACGGTTGTGGTGGCAAATGTTGTCGCGGCAAGATGTTTGCG
>JAYZAR010000007.1:0-13805 GCA_036339635.1 Planctomycetota bacterium
GTCCGTGATGTTTACCAGGGCGAAATCAATCAGCAAGCGAGTGAGAAACGGTTGCGATTACTGAGCCATATGGTCACCGTCGTCGTCGGCTTGCTGGCGATCTTGTTCGTCCTCAATCCGCCGACTTACCTGCAGGATTTAATCGTCTTTGCTACTGGTGGATTGGCGGCTTGTTTCTTGGTCCCAATGGTGCTTTCGCTATATTGGAAAAGAATGACTGGACCAGCTGCCATCGCAGGCATGCTCGGTGGCACGATGACCCATCTTGGACTGACCTGCTGGGGGTATCTCAAATACCAGGAGTTTCGGGCTTATGAGTTTGTCGGTCTGAATCCCTTCATTTGGGACTTGGCTGGCTCGATCATCGCTTGTCTGGTCGTCGTTTGGATCGGCCCCAAAGCTTCGCGGAGAGTCGTCGAACGATTCTTTTAGCGAGCGGTAATCAACCTGGAACATGCTCGCTGGCAATGGTTCGGACCGCAGCGATTACTCGGGGCCTTACACATTGTCGGGGTCTCGTCCGGGTTCAGTGTCTCGCCCCGGTTCAGGGCCCAACCCGGGGTCGGGGCCTCGTACTGATGAAACGTCAACGGCCACTGCACCTCCCGTCGCGGGTCGGCAAAGTTCCCAATCGGCAGAGCCCATTTTTCCCGAAAACTTTCACTTTTGGGATGGTTAGGCGGGAAACAATGACTACGAGGATATTTGGCAAGAGAAAAGCAAGTTCAGGGCAAAATACCAAGTAGCCCGTATCAAAACGCGGGCGAGTAAGGATGCATACCTGCCGCTGCCAAGTTAAACTGACCAGATGCGACGTTCCCTTACTTTTTCGATCTCACTTTTTCTAACACTCGGCTTGGCCTGTGCCTTGCATGGAGATGCACAGGCCGACCAAGCGGTTACGGAGCAAGCGTTTCGCGACTCGTTGCTGCCGCTGCTTCAAACGTACTGTTTTTCATGCCATGATGCGGGCGATGAGATCCCGCTGGCACAAGACGAAACACTCGTTGATTTCCAATCGCATCGTCAGACCTGGATCCGAGCCCTCGCGCAGGTTCGACTTGGCAGCATGCCACCCGCGGATGCTGAGCCTCTGGATGCCGACACCCGCTCTCGACTGATCGATCTGATCGACAATACCGCTAATGCGGTTGACTGTGTCCGCAACCCGAATGCCGGCAAAGTTGCCTTGCGGCGGTTGAACCGCGCCGAATATCGAAACACGATTCGAGACCTCACCGGTGTCGATTACAAACCGGCGGAAGGATTTCCCGGTGATGATGTTGGCTACGGATTCGACAACATCGGCGATGTCCTGTCATTGCCGCCCCTGCTAATCGAAAAGTACCTTGACGCCGCCGAATTCATCACCGGAAAAGCAATCTACACACCGCCACCGCCGGAGATTTACGAGATTGAAAAAGCGGCCTCAGCGTTGATCGGGGCGGAGAAGTATGGCAATGGGGGATCCCGACTCACCTTAGCCAGCCAAGGCACGGTGTCTCTACAACAAGAACTTCCCTTCGGAGGAACTTACGATGTGACCATTGCAGCCAGTGGTGATCAAGCTGGTGATGAACCGGTCAAAATGCAACTGACCTCGGGAAGAGTGAAGAAGATCATTGAGGTCAAAGCGAAGCAACCTCAGGAATACTCGATACGATTGCGTCTGGGAAAGGGAAACCGAAAAATCGACATCAGCTTTATCAATGACTATTACGTCAAAAACAAAGCCGATCGCTATCTTCACTTGCACCATGTCCGATTAAGTGGGATGCAGCAAAGCAATCAGAATCCCTCACCTGATCGCTTGCCAGCCAGCCATCACAACATCCTGTACAAAAAACCGGACAGCGACACCACCCCCCACCACGCGACTCACGCCGTCCTCAGCCGCTTTGCTAGCCGTGCGTTTCGCAGACCAGCGACCAACAACGAAGTGAATCGACTCGTCGCCTTAGCGTCACACGTGCGAACAGAAGGTGGCAGTTTTGAAGAATCAATCCAAGGTGCGCTGCAAGCGATTCTGATCTCACCCCACTTTTTGTTCAAAGTCGAAGAACCAGGAAATATCGATCCGAATGGAAAGATGCCAGCGATCAATGATTACGAACTGGCAACGCGAATTTCTTACTTCTTATGGAGCAGTATGCCGGACGATGAATTGCTGATGATGGCCCACAGGGGCCAGGTTCGAGATCGCCAACGCCTGCGCGAAAAAATCGGACGAATGCTGCAAGATCCACGCTCAAATCGATTTGTGGAGAACTTTGCCGGGCAATGGCTTCAACTGCGAAACCTTGAACAAGCTAACCCCGACACAGGTATTTTCAGAGGCTTCGATGATGACATCCGGCGTTTGATGCGTCGGGAAACACTCACATTCTTTGCCGCTGTCATGCGTGGAAATCTTTCGGTCACGAGGCTACTCGACGGCAGATTCACGTTTCTAAATGAAAAACTAGCTCAGTTCTACGGAATCGCAGGCGTCAATGGCGACGAATTCCGACGGGTCTCCCTGGAAGGGACACCGCGAGGTGGGTTATTGACCCAAGCAAGCGTGTTGACAGTCACCAGTAATCCAACACGAACCAGCCCAGTAAAACGCGGGAAGTGGATTCTGGAAAACCTGCTCAATACACCGCCACCACCGGCACCACCAAACATTCCAGAATTGGAGAAAAGCCGTTTGGTTGGGACGCTGCGACAAAGAATGGAACAACATCGCGAGAACCCCGCCTGTGCGTCCTGCCACAACATGATGGACCCGCTCGGATTCGCGTTGGAACAATTCGATGCGGTCGGCCGCTTCCGCAGTCACGACGGCCAAGCCCCCGTGGACGCCACCGGTAAACTTCCCGATGGAACTGTATTCAACGGGGTGGAAGATTTGCGGCACATTTTGGCAACTGAAAAACAGGAGCAGTTTGTCCGCTGCTTGACTGAAAAGTTGCTAATCTATGCGACTGGTCGCGGAACAGAGTATTACGACCGATGTGCCATTGACGAAATTGTTGCGTTGGCGGCAAAACATGATTACGAGTTTGCCTACATCATCGCTGGGATCATTGAATGCGATCCGTTCCAAAAACAAGGTTATCGCGAATAGAAAGTGAGAGTCGTGAAGATGCCCCACTCCTTATCACGCAGAACCGTTCTCCGCGGGCTTGGTACGTCAGTCGCATTACCGCTGCTAGAGGCCATGTCGCCGACGCGATTACTCTCCGCCGCAACCCCACGCGGTGGCCCTCCTCTGAGGATGGCATTTCTTTATGTTCCTAATGGAATGCACATGCCTGATTGGACACCCAAGGAAGATGGAACCAAATTCGATCTGCCACCGACCTTGGCCCGACTGTCCGATCACCGGGAATCGTTTAACGTGCTCACAGGCTTGACCCTTGATGGTGCACGGGCCCACGGCGATGGGGGTGGCGATCACGCTCGCAGCGTGGCTGCTTTTTTGACCGGATCTCATCCGCGAAAGACAAACGGGGCCGACATTCAAAACGGAATCTCTGTCGATCAGGCAACAGCCCAATTCGTAGGAGATGCCACGAGGTTTGCTTCGCTCGAACTCGGCTTGGAAGCCAGCGCCCAGGCCGGCAACTGCGACAGTGGCTACAGCTGCGCTTACGCGTCGAACATGTCATGGCGTGGCCCCACCAACCCGATGGCAAAGGAAATCAATCCTGCTTTGGTATTCGACCGGTTGTTTGCGGGGCAAGTGATCAAGGAAACGCGAACCGCACAATCAACGAGAGAAAAATATCGCAAGAGCGTGCTCGATTTTGTCCTCGATGACGCTCAGCAACTACACAAAAAGTTGCCTGCAGTCGATCAAAGAAAACTCGATGAATATCTGTACTCAGTCCGAGATGTCGAAAAACGTCTCAATGGAACCGAACGCTTACGAATGACAGAAGAGGGCGTCCCCGATTATCCACGGCCTAGCGGTGTACCTCGGGAACTTGCCAAGCACGCCGAGTTGATGATGGACATGCTGATGCTGGCGATGCAAACAGACAGCACACGGATATTGTCCTTCATGATGACCAACGCCGGCAGTAATCGGAGCTACCCCGAAATCGGCGTCTCCCAGGGTCACCATGAATCTTCCCATCACGGTAAGAGCGCCGACAAACAGCAGAACATCGCCAAAATCAATCGTTTTCAAATCGATCGCTTTGAATATTTACTAAGACGATTAAGAGGAATCTCCGAGGGTCAGGGCACGCTACTGGATCATTGCATGATCGTTTACGGCAGTGGCATCAGCGACGGCGATCGCCACAACCACGACGACCTGCCGATCTTGCTGGCGGGAGCAGCGGGTGGCCGAATCAAAACCGGTCGCCACATCCGCTACAAGAATGGTACACCACTCTGCAACTTGTACCTTTGGATGATGCACCAAATGGGAGCCAAGGCCGATGCCTTCGGCGACAGTAGTGGCACCTTGAATCTTTAATTCATTCGAGCGAGCGTCCCCGCCATGAACACGATTTCACGGACTTTTAAAACTTGACGGGGACGAGATTGACTGGCTTACTCTTTGTGAACCGATCCAAATTCGGCCGCCACGATCTCTTCACCACTCTGCGTCAAATAACATTTCGCAGCCTGAGAAACTTGGTCAACATCCAAGGCTCTCAATCTTTGCAGGGTTTCATCGGTGCTGATGTACTCGTTACAGGTCAGCCAACGACTCCCCAAACCGAACAAGCGGTTGCCGGGGCGTTCTGATTGCATGATGCATCCAGCAGCCGCTTTATTGACAGCTTGCTCAAGCTCCTCTGACGCGACGCCATCAACGGCCACCTGCTGAACGACTCCATCCATCAAACGACGATTGGATTCGATATCCTCCGGTGCACATACCAGGTAAGCGAACCAAGCACCCGCATCGATAAACTCATGTGGCCAAACCGTCGCCACCTCCGCGCGACCACTGTCGATTAACTCCCAGAACAGCCGACTGCCTCCTTCATCACCAACAATCGAAGCAAGCATCCTTGCAGCATATCGATCGTCACTGGTGGCGGTGGGACCGGGTCCCATTCGCACCAGATAGGCTTGGTTCGCGTCGTTGATCGACAATTTCCGATCAAGGAAAATTCCTGCGGGCAATGTCTGCTCATCATCAGTGGCAGGCTCGGGGGGCTGTGGGCGATCGCTCCAATGTGCGGTTCGTTTTTCAACCTGCTCGACTAACCCATCGAAATCGAGATTCCCAGCCGCTGCCAGAACGATATTCTCTGGACGATATCTTCGTCGAAAATAATTCTGCATGGAGTCCACCGTCATGGCTTCGATCGACTCGGCCGTACCTAGCACCCGACGCCCCAAACCGCGCGGCCCAAAGTAAACCTCCATGGCACGCTCGAAGGCACCAAACGGAGGCTGGTCCTCGTACTTGGCTATTTCTTCCAAGATGACCTGCCGTTCCGTTTGAAACTCCTCGGGATCCAACTTGGGACCAAGCATGTCGGTCAACAGGTCGATAATTCGATCCTGAAATTTAGGCAGCACCGTGGCATAGAAAACAGTCTGTTCTTCGCTTGTGTAGGCGTTGCTCTGGCCCCCCAATTCGTCCAATTCGCGATTCACATCTGCCGCTGAACGTCGATCGGTTCCCTTAAACATCATATGCTCAAGAAAATGGCTGAGCCCTGACTCTGAATCAACCTCGTCTCGTGAACCGGCGCGAACAAAGTACCCCATCGCGGCCGAGTAACCAGCATCGATCTCCGCTGCGATTCGCAATCCGCTAGGCAAGGTCGTTTCTCTAAATTCAGGCATTGGCAGGGAATCAATCGAATGGAAGTGCGGTAAAAATCGGAAGCATGATGGAATGAACCACCGGACGCTCGCAGCAATGAATATCAGTACAACAACGGTCGTCGATTTCGGACACGACTAACGTGAGACTGATCTCGACGTGAGGATCAGGCAGCATCAGCGGGTGTCGGCCGTAGTCTGGGGAAAAGTCAGTGGCTCAGGTCCAAGCGTTACCAAGCGATACTCGTTGGCAGGGCGAGCAACCCAAAAATCACGCACCTGCTCGACAGTTAAACCTTCAATGATGGATTCCAATTCTTCGGTCGTTATGATGCGACCCAACTGATAAAAATCGGAAGCAATCGACGACGCTCGCGAAGCACTCGATTCCTGCTCCATAATCAACCCACTTTGGATGCGAACCTGCCAACGCTCCAGTTCACTCGCTTCTAAGTCGTCGGCAAAGTGTTCGATTTCATGAAGGGTCACATCGAGCGTTTCCTGGGCTCGCTCGGGCGTGGTCCCCGCATACCCAAAGACACCCGCGGCTTGTTTAAACGAGTGACAACTGGCAGCGACCGTGTAACACAGCCCTCGTTTTTCCCTCACGCGATCGAATAACCGGCTACTCATTCCGTCACTCAAAATTCCGATGGCGGCTCGCATCTTGAAGTAATCAGCATCGCCGTACGGAATGGAATCGAACGCGAATCCAATATGAGTTTGACTGGACTGACTCTCAATGTGTTCGTAACACTCGCCCCTCTCGCGAGACTCCAGCGGCAACGATTCACCTGTTTTCCAATCATCCAATGCTGCCGCAGCCCAATCGATCACTTGGCTTGGGTCAACGTTTCCGGCAACCGCCAGAATGCCTCCGCCGGCATGATAGTGGTCGGTGTAAAAGTGACGAACATCCTCTTGCGTAATCTTACCAATCCCCGCTTCCGTGCCGTAGGGAGATCGCCCGAGGCGATCACCATAATGGAGTTCGCGCAAACGCTGCATCACGCGATGAGTTGGTTCATCTTGGATCGCCCGAAGTTCCTGTAGAGACATCATCCGGGCTTCATCAAGCTGGTCCTGCGGTAAGTGGGGACGTCGAACAATTTCTGCGTACAGTTCGATCGCCTGACGCAGCGACTCGGCAGGCATCGCGGCCCCGAAAGAAACCATCGCTGCAGTGACGCCTGAATTCCGGTCCAGACCTAAATTATCCTGAACCGCGACCAGATCACGACTGCTATGGGGTCCGGCTCCCCGCTGCACCATCTCGCAAACGAGACCACTCAGGCCGCCCCGATCCATTGCCTCAAAACGGACGCCTCCCGGCAGGCTGAGCGAAAACGCGGCTGTCCGCAGCCACGGCATCGACTGGACCAAAACGGTCAACCCGTTCGACAGCGTTTGCGTGTGAATGTTAGTTGCGTCGTTCAACAAGATGGTTACCTGATGAAAAAAACGAACGTCTCCATTGGCCAAGACATTCGGCCAACCTGAATCTTTGTCGATTGGGATCAAAGCCTATTCAATGTTGCGCCAAGCCCCCCCATAAATTACCGCGTGATTCGCAAAGGTGCTGCTGTTGCAACACGACGCCCAAGACTCGGCTCATGAGACGTCCCCGATCGTGACGACGTCTACGGTTCGCACTCTCCCAACCAGTGTGTGGCAACTGACGTCATCGATTTGAATGTCCAGAAACTCGCCAGCCTGACGACGATTGCCGTCGAAAACCACGATTCGATCGCAGTGGGTTCGACCCGTCATTTGAACCACGTGCGCCTCTGGATCCTTGCTGGCCTTCTTGCTGAGACCTTCAACGAGAACTCGCACCGTTTGACCCAGGAACTTGTAATTGTCCTCCTTGGAAATCGCATCCTGCACAGCTAACAATTCGTTGTTGCGGCGAGCCTTCACCTCGCGTGGCACATCGTCGGGCAATCGCTCGGCCGCCTTTGTTCCAGGACGAACACTGTACTGGAAGATAAAACTATTCTTGAAGCGACATCGCTCCACGAGATTGATCGTTTTTTGGAATTCGTCTTCGGTCTCTCCGCTGAATCCCACAATGAAGTCACTGCTAACAGAAGCTTCAGGCAACCAATGCTCAATCCGCTCAAACATCTCCATGTAATCAGCGATCGTGTAGCCGCGTTTCATCCGCCGCAACACGTCATCGGACCCGCTCTGGGCTGGCACGTGTAGATAAGGCGACACCTTCGGAAGTTCACCGATCGTGCGAAGCAAGCGTTCGGTCATATCCTTTGGGTAATTGGTCACAAACTTGATTCGCTCGATCCCCTCAATCGGATGGAGCTGTTCGAGCAGAGCCGCCATATCGGTCACCGCTCCATCATCATGTCGAAATTTGTAACTGTTGACAGTTTGGCCAAGCAACGTGATTTCGCGACATCCCTGATCTGCCAAAGTACTAGCCTCGGCGATAATCTGCTCGGGGAGACGCCCCTGCTCGGGTCCACGGGTATTGGGCACTACGCAGTAGGTACAAAATTTGTCGCAGCCGATTTGAATTCGCAAATAGGCCTGAAACGGCGTCGGTCGCATGCTGGGATCGCGGAGCGGATCGAACGTCTCGTGGCTCCTTGCAATCACCGCTTGAGAGCCTTCGTTGCGCGACAGCGAAACGGCCATCTGGCGGCCTTCCCCGGCCCGAACTTTGTCGATCAATCCGGGGATTGCGTGCAGTTGCCCTGGCCCCACCACCATGTCAACAAACGGCGCCCGCTTGAAAACAATCTCTTGGTCTTTTTGGGCCATGCAACCCATGACGCCAATCAGCTTCTCGGGGTGCCGCTCTTTCTGGGTCCGAATTTTCCCCAGCGCACTGTAGATTTTCTCTTCTGCGTGCTCACGAACACTGCACGTGTTGTAGAGCAAACAGTCCGCCTCATCAGGAGATTCCACGACGGTGTATCCGTGTCGACGGAGATCTGCGATCACCATCTCGCTGTCCAGCACATTCATCTGGCAGCCGACCGTCTTGATGTAAACCCGTTTATTCATGATGCCAAAAGTGTGATTTCCGAAAAGCAAGCAGGGAAGGGCGGATCGATCGAAATCAAGGCCACACTAACGATTATCCGCCGAATCCGATCCTTTACCCGTCGCAGGGGAATCAGTGTCCGCGGAGTCCTCTGCTCCAGAAACAGACTGATTCGCGTAATCGCAGAGTGAATCTGTCAATCCCGATCGCCGTCGATTGACAGCCCCTAACAAAATCAAGACCGCAAGGGCTGAACCAGCCAGCCACAGCAGAACCATTGGGGAGAACAGCAATTGATTGACACCTTCGCTCATCGCCACAGGATACCTGCACGGCCATCACTAGGGGTAGGGAGGATCTAGTGACGGGATTTTTGGACCAGAGAGAGAACGAGCCCTCAGAATCGGAACTGAATGGCATCCATCAGGGGACCAAACTCGAGGGGGCCAACTCACTAGCGGGCAAATCTGCAACCTGCTGGCTGCCAAGGTGCTTTGTCATCGCCAAGGCCGCCGGGGCGTTACTGAGCGAGTGAAGAAGGGCCAGGATCGGTCGGCCCCTCACCGCTGGCCAAATTCGGCGACTGCACGTTCTTGAGAGCGATCCCCTCCACGGCCTCAGCAGCCGGTTTGACTCGCTGCTGGGGCGGTACCACCACACCACAGCTAATCACAAACTGCAAGGCTTCGTCGATGGTCAGATCCAAATCGATCGCTTCGCTTCGCTTGACAGTCACAGTAAATCCGGTCATCGGCATCGGACTCGTCGGCATCAAAACGCTTAGCATCGGCTCACCGGTCGCCTCGGCGATTTCCTTCATACTATTTCCCGTGACGAAACCCAGTGACCAAATCCCCTCTCGCGGGTACTGGACCGCTACGACACGATTGAATTGAATCTCGCGTTCGCTGAAGGCAAAATCAGTGACTTGCTTGACCCCCCCGTAAACCTTGCTGATCACCGGAATCCGCAACACCGCTTGGTCGAAACTGTGGACGACCCAGCGGCCTACACCAATGGTGAAGAGCCGACCGAGGAAGTACAGCACCACGGTGAAAAGAATTAAAAAGACCGGCACAACGATGGTTCGAGGCATGTACTCGATTTCGACATAACGGTGCCAATAGGCGTTGGCGCTGGCCGGTGGCGGGGCGTAGGGGCCAAAATAATCAACGTGCTCGTCGACGATCGTTTTGACGTATTGAGGGAAAAAACGTCGTCCCGTTGGATCAGGGACGTACCGCAGTCCGTCGTAAGTAAACCCATTTAGGAGGCGGTCCACAGTGGCAGTGGCGCCGGCGGGGACCTCCGAGTAGGTATCACTGACTCCCCACACGATTGCGTGGCGAATCCCAACTTCGATCGGCCGCAAAACATAGGCCTCAATCGTGCTCCAGGCCCAAATCAGCAACACAATCGTCAGCAAGGGCGGTAGCGCCACCCCAAGCCCCCGCAAGATTGCTCGGCGTACGCCCGAGTTGCGGTTCGATTCGTCCGCGGTAGGTGAAGCTTGGGAATTCATAGAAACGCTGCCATGACTCAGTCAAGAAATGCGTGAAGAGCCGTAGTAAGGTATGACGTATCCAACGAGTATTTAGTTTTGTGTCGGTTATTCACAATCCGCGAACCGCGCGGGCAACCACTGCCAGCGAAACTCGGCGAGCCCCCGCGCGACCCAGTAAATCGGCCAATTCTCCCGCGGTAGCCCCCGTGGTCAGGACGTCATCTACCAACAGCACGTGTCTGCCAGCGACGCCACGCTTCGCGAACCAAGCATAGCTTTTTTTCACTCGGTACGCACCGCGAACATTCTTCTGGCGTTGTGCATTATCCAACCAAGCTTGTTTCAGAACGGGTCGATTTACGCGAACAATCGAACGACATCGACAGTTTAGCACCTGGGAAACAGCCGTCGCGATCACTTCAACACCATTCCCACCTCTCACAAGCTGGCGGTGAAGATGGGAAGGAGTGTAGGTCACAAAGTCCGGTCTTTCGTACCCCGGGCGTGATACGATCTGCTGCCCAAGTCTCCGCCCCAGCACGTCGCCCAGTGCGGCATGCGACGGATATTTAGCCGCAATGATCGCGTCCCGTACCCGATCCTCGTACAACCACATCGCAGTAACACCCTCAAAACCAAACACTTTCCCCTGACAGCGACCGCATGCCTGCGGACATGGGTAGGGCATCGCCCCGTCAACGTTTGGCTGACTACCGGTCGATCCCGTACCTGATGGGCGGGCATTGGCTCGGGTAGCCATGGGTGGCTCACCAGGAGTGTTCAAAATCTCAGCAGCCGAACTGGACTCTTGGTCATGATTCTCGGCAATGGATCTTGGAAACCCACAGTGATCGCATGCGTTCCGCATTAAACACTCGCTCGCCCGAAGCGACCCATCACAGGATCGACAAAAATGCTCGCCGGAAAAAATGGCTTGCCGACACAACAGACAAGTTGGTGGAAAAATCAGGTCAAGGAGACCATTTTTCGCCTTTTCCAGTTTCGCTGTTACTGGATGAAAAATCGTTTCTTGCATTTGGATTGCCCCCGTCACTCATGCAGCTTCACGAACTTATCCGTCAACATAGGTAGATCAGTCGACCCAAACGAGAACCTCTAGATTTCAGCATCCTCTCACCAACGATCAACGGTAGTTCCCATGCCCAACAGTACGCGGCAACCGCCGGTGAGTGGAGTCTTTCGAGATTCACTGCTTGGTGAGATACTTCTAGATTGAGGTGCCTGAACTTGATACCTGAATTTAATGACTGAACTTGATGCCCAAAACGCAATTGCATTCAAAGAAGGCCCGCAAACGTTACGTCCCCACTAAATGAAAGCAGGCAGTGGAAACACGACAACCCGAATCGAACGTATCGCCATCCCGAGCTCATCGACGCACCAGATTGCAAGCGTTTCGATTCTCTCAACGAGAATCGAAACGCGATCGTCCTCCGATTCCTTTCACTCCTGTTTCTCCTCTAGTCGCTTTGGTATGCGTGCGCGAACGGCTTGGCGACCTACTCAGAGAGTCACACCCAGAGTTCGAGAAAACCTTCACCAAACAAACCATCAGCGGCTTGATCTTTCTGGTTCAATTCCGTCTTTTCTGCTCCCGCATCATTTAACGCGAGGTTCGGTCAACTCGCTGCAATGGCGAGGCCAGCAGGGCGGGGATCACTTGTGCCAGCTGCTTCGGCCCTGAATCCTTTGCCATCGGTTGCCCAAGACTAACTTCCCACTGATACCAATCGTTAAGAGTACGAGCCAAACGCTGGAATACGCCATCAGTTGCTTGTATCCACAAGAGATTTGATTCGGGCCTAGTCACTGCCAGGTGAACCTCGGATTCGATCTCGCTCGCGTAAGATCACTGGGCATGAAGCCGGGATCAGAAAACCATGTAAAGCGAGTGAAGATACTTAGTAAACCTGCTCGAAAAATCGCGGCGTGACCGTCTCAACTCAGCAACACCCGTGAATCTCGGTGTCATCATTGGATCGCAGGATTTAGCAAATCGATCACCACGAGGCTCTGTCGAAAAGGAGTTTCCTTCGCGGTAAGTCTGTCAGAAAATGGCAGCCCTACTCCTCGAACCCCTCGAGCATCAATTCATCATCGCGACGACGAATCATCCCACTTTTAAAATGTTTTCGGCAGACCGAAATGTAAGTATCGTTGCCGCCGATTTTGATCTGTGCCCCTTGCTTGATGACATTACCATCGCCGTCGATCCGCAGCACCATGTTGGCTTTCCGCCCACAGTGGCAAATCGTTTTTATCTCCGTCAACTCATCTGCCCAGGCCAATAACTGCTCGCTGCCAGTGAATAGATTGCCTTGAAAGTCTGTTCTCAGACCGTAGCAAAGAACGGGGATCTTTAATTCGTCAGCGACATCGGAAAGCTGCTTGACCTGCTTTTTCTCGAGAAACTGTGCTTCATCAATAAAAATACAATCGACTGGCTGAGTCTCACGAATCGATCTGATCAAAGCGTCGAGGTTATCCGCGGTATGAAACGGTGTTGCCGGCGCGCTGAGCCCGATCCTTGATGAAACGGTGTTTTCGCCACTACGGTTATCGATTGCTGGCGCCAGCAACAACGGATGCATTCCGCGTTCTTGATAGTTGTAGCTCGCCTGCAACAAGACCGTCGACTTGCCAGCGTTCATCGTGGAGTAATAAAAATATAGCTTCGCCATTCGAGCTATTGTAGGCAACCGAGCAGGAGGATTAAGTCCTGACGCGTTCCCTTTTGCCATCCGCGTTTTGCCATTTCTCCTTTGCTGGGACAGCCGCAATTTTCACCCGAAAATGACTTTCCATTTTCTTCAGCCGATCCCCAGCTCGATTTCAGCTCCACGCCAACGCTGACTCGGGTGCGGCCGCCGCGAATGCAGCGAACGCCTTGCTCGGCGACCGGCAAACAGACTCGCAGGAATCGAGGGTAGAGGGAACGCTCGGAATTAAGCTACCGCAGAACTGTCGCGCTGTCGCGCTGTCGCCCTGTCGCTTCACGCAGCACGCCTAAAACTCCCTTAAATGGCCGCAAGCAGTCAAAAAAAAGGGGTAAAAAAGACCAAATCGGGCAGAGTCCCTAAATTCTCTGTGCAACTTTCTTTTTTTTTTCGCGAACCTTCAAGACGCCAGCCCGTCTATACGAATAATCCTCGAGGTTAGCGTGTCGGGTCCGCCTCCGGAACCTTTTGCCTAGCCTTCAGGGAACCTCTGGTGTATCTTCGCGCAGAGAGGTTGTGGATCGAACCAATGGCTCGGTCCACCTAATTGGTCTTTAATTTCTCCGCCGCCGCACCGCAGCAGGTGCTACTGGAGGTTGCAATGCGTCAACAACAAATCATCGCCAATGTCGCACGTGTGGTCAGCACCACGATCCGTGAGATGGAAGCTGTTGTGTTGTTTGCTCGCACCGGCATACTCCATCTTTGGCATGAGCGGATGTCGATGGGGATTCCGGGACGCCAGCTATCCATGGGCTCGTTACCACTCAGTGGT
>JAYZAR010000008.1:0-40361 GCA_036339635.1 Planctomycetota bacterium
GCAGACGGCCATTCAAAAGTTCAATGCCGATCGTGCCTTATACCAACTCAATTACGACCCGGCGGACGAAGCGAACCGTGAACTTTACGAGTTTTTATCAACGAACGCTCTAACCTGGGAAATCGTCTACGAGATACCAGACGAGTATCAAGCGTTGTCAATGGATTCGATGCAGGCGGCCCGAGTCACGCCTGATGTAAACATCGACCCATCCACTGAGCGCGAAGACGATCAGTCGGCACCCGGTACCCCAATGGTGGTCAAACCGGTTGAGATGGCCAACCTGCTCAACTCTCTTCCTGATCCATCAGCACTTAAACCAACGATACAACTGCGGCAGAACAAGACCGGCCTCAGCTCGTTGAAAATGGAAGAACCATTCATGATCTGGGTCAAGGCGGGCCTAATCGTGGGCGCGGTATTTGCCTCGCCGCTGATCTTTTACTACCTCTGGAACTTCGTCGCTGCTGGCTTACACCGCCACGAACGAAACTACGTCTACCTATACTTGCCCGCCAGTGTCGTCTTGTTCATCACCGGGGTGGTGCTGGCGTTTTTCCTTGTATTGCATTACGTGCTGTCGTTTCTACTGGCTTTCAATGGCAGCATGGACGTCGCAGTCGAACCTCGACTGTCGTATTACGTCAACTTTGTGTTGCTGCTCCCACTCGGCTTCGGTATCGCCTTTCAGCTGCCGCTCGTGATGCTGTTTTTGCAGCGGATCGGCTTGTTCGAAACAGAAGCCTATATAGACAGCTGGAAAGTTGCCGTCTTGGTCATTTTTGTGATCTCCATGATCGTGACGCCAGCGGATGTCACCAGTATGATCGCGCTCGCAATACCACTGATATTTTTGTACGTCCTCGGAATCCTCATGTGCAAATTCATCCCGAGAGGCCGAGGACTAGGAAGCGGAGCCTACGACCCGGCCTAATCCAACAAATCCGGGCAGCATGACTAAGCTCCTGCGTGCTGCGACCTGTGAGACGTGTGCTGTCAGACGGGCCGATGGCAAAGACAATCACCCGCTTTGGGTAGACAGAGGCCATCAAAGACGGAGAGGCTCAAAGAAAGAGGCACTCAAAGACGGGCCGGTTAACTCATCAGTCCTTGCCGGCTGAATGGCAGCAAGGAGCCGACATGGGCGACTCCTCACTCGATCGCTGACCAATTATTTGCCAGCTTAAAATCTGATCAAACAACGGGTTTTGCTAAGCCTTCGCACCCAGCGTGCTCCGCAAGTTTGCACCATTACCAGCCTGACCAAAGGCGGTCATGCGGGCGACACAAACATCTTTCATTGCGGCTCGGGCTGGTTTGAGATAAGCACGTGGATCGAAAGCCGATGGTTGCTCCGCGAACACCTTACGAATCGCACCAGTGATCGCCATACGGCAATCGGTATCCACATTAATCTTGCGAACTCCGCTCTTGATACCACGCTGAATCTCTTCGACAGGCACCCCATACGTCTGCTTCATTTCACCACCAAACTGGTTGATGATATCCTGCAATTCTTGTGGAACGCTGCTGCTGCCGTGCATGACGAGGTGCGTGTTTGGCACCTTGGCGTGAATCTCTTCGATTCGCTGCATCGCCAGGACTTCACCAGTGGGCTTTTTGGTGAATTTGTACGCACCGTGACTGGTTCCGATGGCAACCGCCAACGCATCGACGCCAGTTTCCTCGACAAACTGAGCCGCTTCTTCAGGATCGGTCAGCAGTTGATCTCGAGTGAGTTCGCCGACCGCACCATGGCCATCTTCCTGCTCTCCTTCGCCCGATTCGAGTGAACCAAGGCAACCTAATTCACCTTCGACGCTGACACCCTGCGAGTGGGCCGCTTTGACGACTTCGGCTGTCACGCGAACGTTGTAGTCATAGTCGGCCGGCGTCTGACCGTCTTCCATCAAAGATCCGTCCATCATCACGCTGGTGAAGCCGTTGTCGATCGCCGACTGGCAGGTATCTGGACTGTTACCGTGATCCTGGTGCATGACAACCGGAATATGTGGGTACAACTCGACGGCTGCCAACATCAGGTGACGCAAATAGGCATCCTGAGAATAAGCGCGAGCACCGCGACTAGCTTGGATGATGACGGGTGAATCCGTCTCCTCAGCCGCTTCCATGATCGACTGGATCTGTTCCATGTTGTTGACGTTAAAAGCAGCAACGCCGTAATCGTTTTCAGCAGCGTGATCAAGGACGACGCGAAGAGGCACCAGAGGCATGACGGGACCTAACAGAGGGGTGTGTCAAAATAAAAGAAATTTCGGCGTCTTTCGTAGTCTCGAAGACTCTTTCGTGCAAGTGCAGACGCCCTTTAAGGAAACAATGCATCCACTAAATCCTGTCTAAGGTCATATTTATAACACCACTACCTTTTGCTGCTCCAGTCCAGCCAGCTCCGACAACGGCAGCAGCCCGCCAAAGACCAGATTCCGAGAAGACACCTAGCGGCGACACACCCCTTCCGTTCCGGCAAACCAACGGATCAGTGAAGGCATGCCGGATTTCCCTCTCATTAATTTTTACAAACCCAGTTCTCCGGGCTACCCAGTTTTCCCGCCATCTGGTTGATCGCGGTTTGATTGGCCAATTCGCTTCACGATCTCATCGACGTCGTAGACACATCCTCCCCAGGTCCCGCCCCCAACCTGTTGTAAAGCGGCCCAGAGTCGCGTGTCGTCTGGCACATCTGGGTCGACCTGCAAGTCGGGATGGGGCTGTCGCCCGTTCAATTCCTGCCCATCAATCGTTTCGACAAGATTTACCTTGCCGGTCAGCGCATGACGATCAATTTCAATCTCGATCAGATCACCATCACGAACTTTAGCAATCGGACCTCCCGCCAGTGCCTCAGGTCCAACGTGGCCAATGCACGCGCCCGTACTGACCCCCGAGAATCGCGCATCGGTAACCAAGGCAACCTCCTTCCCAAACTTCAGGTACTTCAGTGCCGAAGTGATCTGGTAGGTTTCTTCCATTCCACAACCAATCGGGCCGCGGCCGATCAGTACGATGATGTCGCCGGCCTGGATGGGGGGAGTGGTCTGGCCCTTCACCGCAGCGATCGCAGCCCGCTCGGAAGTGAAAACTCGAGCAGGCCCTCGCTTGCGATAAACGCCCTCTTCGTCGAGCACTGTCGGATCAATCGAGGTCGCTTTGATGACCGATCCCTCCGGGCACAAATTACCTTTTGGAAAACAGACGGTGCTAGTCATCCCCCGTCGCCCCGCCTCTGCAGGTGCAAGGATCACCTCATCCGGATCCACTCCATCAGCGGCAAGAAGATGCTCTCGGCACACACGACGTCGATCACAGTGATACCAATCGTCCAGAATCTCGTTCCACGTCATGCCGGTGACGGTCAGGCAATCGGATTTCAGTAGCCCCAACTCTCGCAAATGCCAGGCGACTTCTGGAACGCCACCGGCCAGAAACAAACGAACCGTTGGGTGTCCAACGGGTCCATTTGGTAAACAATCAACGAACCGCGGAACGAGCCGATTAACTTCGCTAAATGCGTCTGCATCGGGTCGCTTCAATCCCGCAGCCGCTGCAATTGCCGGAATATGCAGCAACAGATTGGTGCTGCCACCGACCGCCGCATGGATCAACATGGCGTTATAAACGGCATCGTCAGTAAGTACCTCCGAAAGCGTCAAGCCGTTAGCAACCATCTCGACTGATGCATCGGCCGAATCGCGGGCAAGCTGCGTCCAAATTGGCTGGCCGCTCGGTGCCAAGGCGGCGTGAGGCACGGTCATACCAAACGCCTCAGCGACGACTTGGCTGGTCGCCGCGGTTCCAAGAAACTGGCAGCCTCCGCCAGGTGTTCCACATGCCCGGCAGCCTTCCAGCGATGCCTCTTCTAGCGACATTTCACCCCGTGAGTAACGGGCGCCGATCGTCTGCACTTTACCGGCATCTTCACCGACGGTCGGTGGCAATGTCACGCCACCTGGTACCAATACGTTGGCCAAGTCACCACACCCTGCCAAAGCCATCATCATGGCGGGTAAACCTTTGTCGCAGGTCGCAATTCCAATGACTCCCTGGCGTCTCGGTAGGGAGCGAATCAGTCGCCTCATTACGATTGCAGCATCATTCCGATAAGGCAACGAATCGAACATGCCACGTGTTCCTTGGGAACGACCATCGCACGGATCGCTAACAAATGCAGCAAACGGAACACCACTGCGATCGGTAATCCCTTCCGCCGCCGCTTGCATCAGCAACCCAACTTCCCAGTGCCCCGTGTGGTAGCCGAGCGCGATGGGTGAGCCGTCTGGGTTTCGCATGCCACCCTGGGTGCTGAGGATCAAATACTGATCACCGAGCACTCGGCGAGGGTCAAACCCCATCCCAACGCTTTGGGTTAATCCAAATAAATCACCGCTACTCCATTCTCGCAGAATCTCATCGCTGAGCGGAAGCTTGCCCGAGGGACCCGGGGCGTGGGTCGCCATGGTTTCGGTTGCCGGGGCATCAAAGTATTTTTTCATGCTGGCATTTTATCGCGCCAGCACATGAACGGGCAGCAGCAGCAGCAGGCGACCACTGGAAACGGGTTACCGATCCAAACCTACGATCAGCTGACACTGCAGTTCAACCGGAGTCAGCAATTCAACCAGAATCTGCGATCAGCTAGAGTCGGCGACGCACTTTTCGGTGCATTGGATTGAGTCGCTTCCGAGCAGGCTCGGAATCCTCTTCGACGGCTTTCGGTTTTGGCGGTGGCTCAACGGCTTCGAAGCCCTCGATTGAATCACGTTTGAGCTCTTTGTTGATTCGTTGCTCGATGCTTGTCAGCACCTCACCTTCCCCAGGGACCACGAAGGTAAATGCGACACCATCGCGTCCCATTCGCCCCGTCCGGCCCACGCGATGAACGTAATCATCGCAGTCTTGCGGTACGTCGTAGTTGATGATGTGTGAAATGGTGCTGATATCGATCCCACGCCCGACCACATCAGTCGCGACCAAAATTTTCAGTTTACGATCGCGAAGACTCTGCAGCACTCGATCACGCTCTCTCTGCTGCATATCGCCATGCATGCTGCCACAGTTATCATGCGTGTGCTTCAGTTGCCGATACAGCCGATCAGTTCCCCGCTTGGTTCGACAGAAAACGATCGCCTGTTCCGGCTGCTCGCGTTCCAGCAACCGGTCCAACAGATCTCCTTTGCGATTTTGAGCAACGGTGAAGTATCGCTGTTCGATCGTCTCGACAGCCATTTCATTCTTGCTGCAGTCGATGACGCGTGGTTGCGACATGTACGACTCAGCCAGGCGTCGCACGGTTGGCGGCAATGTGGCAGAGAGCAAAAGCGTTTGACGATCGCGGGGGCATCGTCTCAAAATCCGTTCGATTTGCGGGCGGAATCCGATATCGAGCATTCGATCGGCTTCGTCTAGGACGACACACCACACACTATCGGTACGAAGTGATCGGCGTTGTAGATGGTCATGTAATCGGCCAGGTGTTCCCACCACGATCTGAACGCCATTCTCCAGTTGCCGAAGCTGTCGCGAAATATTTTTGCCACCGGCCAGCACGGCAATCTCTGTATCAACTCCGCGGGCCAGTCGCTCCGCCTCACGCCCCACCTGGTCGGCCAATTCGCGAGTCGGTACCACCACGATCGCTTGCGGGTCACGGCAATCCTCCAGCGAATCAAGCTGCTCGAGAATCGGAATAGAAAAGGCGGCTGTCTTGCCGGTTCCAGTCCGCGCCTGCCCGATCACATCCTCGCCATCCAAGGCGAAGGGGATCAATTGAGCCTGAATCGGCGACGGTTTTTCAAACCCCGCATGACGCAGGGCTCGCCGCATCACAGGGGACAGATCGAGTTGATCGAAAGAGTCGACGTGTTGTGCTATCGATGGTTCCATGACCGCAAGTTTATCGTCCCCTCTGCTTCTGGACTACGCGGCGTATTGCGTTTTGATGATTCCCTGCGTTTTGGTGAATCTCCCCGAGTACACCACCGGTCCGTTGGGCAGCAAGCAGAGCCGAAGACCAACTGATCGACAATCCCAGCGGCTCGAGGGTTTCCCCAACGGACCTGTCCGCTGGAATCCAACGTAACCATGGAGCACAAAACGGCGAATCAGACCTTCTAGATCCTCAAATCAGCCACCTCAAAGCTAAACCGGCTTCCGACGCCGAGTGGAGAAAAAACAAGCGAACCAATCATTTCTTTCAACTTCACGGGACAAGCCCCGGGTGCAATTAGAGCAAACGCCGCTGGGGATGGATGGCCGAACTGCACACTTTGATGTCGTGCCGAGATGGTCGCGTGAGGGAGCGAGAGGGTCGATCAGCGGGCGGGTGAACCGGCATCATGACAGTTGTTTCGCCGTTCTGACGAAGGTAAAATCTGGAGCTTCCACCCGATGTGCATTGAAAGCAGTTTAAACATGAAACGCGTCTCCCTTCTTGCTCTATTCTTGTTATCCACTTTCGCCGGCTGCGGAAAATCGACGACAGAACCGACTGCAAGTACTGATCTGCGTGTCATCACGGACTCATCGCCTGACCCGGCGATAGATGCGAACTCCAGCGAGCAGGCCGTCCGAATCGCTTTCGTTACCAATCAGATCGCCGATTTCTGGAAACTCGCAGCGGCGGGTTGTGTGGATGCTGAAAAAGACCTCGGTAATGTTGCGGTCGAAGTCCGAATGCCGACCCAGGCAACGGCGGCCGAACAAAAACGGATCGTCGAGGATTTGATGAGCTCCGGTGTCGGCGGATTTGCAATCAGCCCAGTCGATCCTGAAAACCAGACGCAATTTTTGAATAGCGTGATGTCTGAATGTGAATTGATCACCCATGACTCCGATGCGCCCTCCTCGAATCGAACGATGTACATCGGCATGGACAACTACGCCGCTGGCGTTCAAGCGGGCGAATTAGTCGCCAAGGCCTTGCCCGAGGGTGGGCAAGTCATGCTGTTCATTGGCCGTCTCGAACAGGACAACAGCAAATTCCGCCGGCAAGGTGTGATCGATGTGCTCCTCGGGCGAACGGATCGCAGCCAGAAATATTACCGGGAAAACCCTGATGCACTGGATCCCGTCGATGGTGAGATCAAGAACGACAAATACACCGTGCTGGGAACGATTACCGACCAGGGAAAACCTGAGGTTGCACAATCCAAGGCGGAAGACGCACTAAACTCCTACCCAGACATCAATGCGATGGTCGGCTTGTTCGAATACAACCCACCGGCTTGCTATAAAGCATTGGAAAAAGCAGGCAAACTGGGCAAAATCAAGCTCATTGGATTTGACGAGAACGACGTTACGCTACAAGCAATCAAGGACGGATACTGCGAAGGAACCGTCGTTCAGAACCCGTACGAATACGGCTACCAGTCGGTACGAGTCTTACTAGGTTTGATGATGTCTGAACCAGACATCGTGCCGGAAAGTCGCTACCTGGATATCCCGCCAAGAGCCATCAGCAAAGAGAATGTAGATGAGTTCTGGGCGGACCTACGGACTAAGAAAGGCCAGTAGTCACCAGGTAGGAGCGATTCCAACGGCGGTAAATCAACTGCCCAACCTCGTCTGCTCGATGTTGCGATCCAACCCCAATGCGCGGCCGACTGCTCATTTGAGCACGCATCTGGCCGATTTTGGGGCAGGTACGATGCCGGCCTCCTACCAAAACCTGACATTTCCCTGCCGAAAAAAACCAATCCAGCCTGCAAATATACGGCTGTTCCAAGGAGCTGCATCACCGCGGCCGCTCGCACAGCGTGCGAATCCACTGTTTCCCGCACTATCTTCCGTTTCCCGCACTCTCTTCTAAACGCCACCTATGGATGACGCCCCGCCGCCACTGCTTGAAGTCCGTCAGGTCAGCAAGCGGTTCCCCGGTGTTCTTGCGCTCAGCGAAGTCAGTTTGACACTCGGTGAGGGTGAGGTGCTGGCTGTGATTGGTGAAAATGGTGCCGGCAAAAGTACGCTGATGAAGATTCTGGCGGGCGTTCAATTGCCCGATTCCGGGACGACCCTAATTGACGGCAGACCGGTCGTTCTCGATTCAGTAAAGACGGCACTGCATTCGGGGATCGCGTTGATTCACCAGGAACTGAACCTGGCAGAGAATTTGCCGGTGGGCGCGAACATTTACCTGGGTCGCGAGCCAAGCCGATTTGGCATCATCGACCGGCGTCAAATCAACGCCGACGCACAACGGGTGCTGCAGCAAATCGGACTGGAGATCGATGCGACCGATGCCCTCAGCGATTTATCGATCGGGCAACGACAATTGGTCGAAATCGCCAAGGCGATGTCCGTCAATGCACGCGTCTTGATCATGGATGAACCAACTTCCAGCTTATCAGCGGGAGAAGCCGAAAAGCTCTTCGAAGTTGTCAAGGATCTGCGATCCAAAGGTGTCAGCATCATCTACATTTCACATCGCTTGGGGGAAGTCAGTGAATTGGCTGACCGCGTCGCGGTGCTTCGCGATGGGCAAAATGCGGGCGATCTAGAACGCAAAGAGATCCGCCATGACAACATGGTTCGATTGATGGTCGGCCGTGACATTTCGCAATTCTATGCTCGCACGTCTCATCCAATCGGAGACGTCGTCTTGGAGGTCGACCGTCTCCGAACACCAACATGGCCGGCCCACCCATTATCGTTCTCGCTTCGAGCCGGAGAAATTGTTGGCGTTGCCGGACTGGTCGGTGCCGGGCGAACGGAGATGCTACGGACCATCTTTGGAATCGATCAGCCGGTTTCAGGGCACGTCAAGATGGACGGCATTGAAATCGAGCTCGATTCACCACGCTCAGCAATCGCCGCGGGAATCGCCTTGGTCCCCGAGGATCGAAAGCTACATGGTCTTGTGATCGACATGACCGTGCGAAACAACGTTTCTCTGGCTGGCTTATTCAAGAACCGTTTGCGAGGCGGATTCCTGAACCGCAGTGTCGAAAAAGAAGACACACAACAAATGATCCGCGATCTGCGAATCAAAACCCCAAATGAATCACAAATCGTCCGTTTTCTCTCAGGTGGTAACCAGCAAAAAGTGGTCCTCGGTAAATGGCTTGCTATGAAACCACGCATCCTGCTGCTCGATGAACCGACACGTGGCATTGATGTTGGTGCAAAACAAGAAATCTATCAATTGATGGAATCGTTGGCCGAGCAGGGCATGGCAGTCCTGTTTGTCTCCAGCGAAATGGAGGAGGTCATCGGGATGAGTGATCGGGCGATCGTGATGCACGAGGGAAAAATCACTGGAGAATTGCAGCGATCGGAGCTGTCAGAAGAATCGATTATGCAAAGAGCAACAGGTAACCTGAACGCGGATGAATCGACGGTAACAACATGAACGCAAAGTCCATTGGCATTTTTGGTTTACTGGTCGCTCTCTTTCTGTTCATGGCCTTCATGACAGCGGATCCCTGGTACGCCGTTTCCGACAGCACTTTTTTGCTTTCCAACAACATCGAGAACCTGTTACGGCGAATCTCGATGTACGGCTTGCTCGGCATCGGAGTCGCCTTCGTGATCATCACCGGCGGCATCGACCTTTCGGTTGGATCGGTGGTCTGCCTGGCCGGTTGCCTGCTGGGGATCTTCCTGCAAGTCGATTACAAAGCAGCCGACTCCTTCGATGTCTATCGAGTGAATGCTTCCGACAAAACAGTCATCTTACGGGGTGACGCATCCGAACGATTTAGCCGAGGGGACCCAATTCGCCTCTTCCAGGTCCGCGATCCAGTGGTGCTGACCGTGCAATCGGCCGAACTCGTGCAACTCGCAGACGAAAATGGAAAACCGACCGAACTGGGGACACTACTGAACGTCGAGGGGGAACTGCAGCGGGACGATCAATCGGGAACCGTTGCTCGAGCCTTTCGAATTAGTGATTACTCACCCGGTTCGAGACTCGGCGAAAACACGGACGAGTCAGGCGATAGTTTGGAGATCTCGCAGATCCCCTTCCAGCTCCATCCCCGCGATCGCCTGATTTTGGTCCATCCGACATCCAAGGGGCTAGTCGAAGCGCCGGTTGCTTCGGCAAAGAAAGAGGGTGACCAAACGATCGCGATCACGAACCAACCTCTTAACGAGACATTCACAACCGATTGGCTAGCGATCCCGATGAAGCGGCAGCAACGGATGCCGATTCCCATCGCGATTCTGTCAGTCCTAGCCATCACCGGCTGCCTGGGTGCGGTCCATGGTCTATTGGTTACGCGGGCCCGTCTGCAGCCGTTTGTCGTCACCCTTTGCGGATTGCTGATCTACCGTGGTGTCTCGCGATGGCTGGTCAATGACAATCCCGTCGGCTTTGGGATTGAGTACCAAAATACCCTCAGCCCGTTGGGATCAGGAAAGCTGCCGCTAATCCAATGGGTGGGCGAAAACGGACCACAATCTTTCGGAATCCCCTATCCTTTTTTTGTTTTCATCATCGTTGCGGTCATCGCTGCCATTTTTTTAAATCTTACCATCTGGGGACGTTATTTACTGGCTTTGGGAAGTAACGAGGAAGCAGCGCGATACAGCGGGATTCGAACCGAACGAATCACCGTACTCGCCTACGTGATTGGAACGGTAGCGGCAGGAGTTGGTGGCATACTCTTCGCCCTTGATTCAGGTTCAATTTCTCCCTCTAGTTTCGGCAACTTCTTTGAACTCTACGCGATCGCTGCCGCAGTGCTCGGCGGCTGCAGCCTCCGTGGCGGCGAAGGATCGATCTTCGGCGTGATTGCAGGGACGGCAGTGATGATGTTGTTGAACAACTTGATTTTGTTGCTCAAGATTGCCGACCGATTGGAATTCACCATTATCGGATTGGTTATCCTGCTCGGAGTCTTCATGGATGAGACGGTCAGAAGAATCGCCGCCCGTCGCCGCGCGATGAAATCATAAATACCAAACGGATCAAAACGAGGGATACGCAGCTGGAAATCTACGACCTCAGGACTTTCCCGCTCGCAGGTAGGACAGTCTTTTTGCCTGTTGCCGAAAATCACCCGCTTGAGATTTCATTTTCGAAATCAAGTGGACGAGCTCTTCATCTAAACGCTCCGCAGCAACGCTCGAAGGCTGGCTCGGCTTGGTTCCCAAGCAGACCGCATTCGTATCCATCACTTGGTCCGAGGTGGCGAAAAACAACGTCTCACGGACCAATAAATCCGTCAGTCGGTTTGCCGAACGCTTCGAATTAACCGGGATCATCTGCGGATCGGACCAATCAATCCTCAATTGGCTCGATGCGGCGACTGCCGCCGACGCAATCGATGCAATCCGCTCTTGAATCGTTTCTTGTTCGGCATCAATCACCCAAACCCATCGCCGCACATCAATCCGATAGACGAAGTCGAAGAGGTAACATTGCCCCTGTAAGAACTTGTCAAACCGATCGGCCGCCTCACGATTGACCATCGCGCCGACAGAAACCCCACCAGCAGCAAATTCGCGTTCAGATCGAGGGCGCACCGCTTCATGATCAAGTTCGACTCGACAGCAAGGTGAGTCCAGGCGGACCTTCCGCTCGGAATCACCGGCCAAGTTTGATCCAATTCCCTTGGATCGAACCGGAGAGGCCTCGCGCTCTGCTGGGAGCTGACCAATCCGCCATTGCGACCACAATTCGCCAACACTACGTGGGCCAGCTGCCGCAGTTTGGAAACTTACCTCTGTCCCACTTCCCAAGCGTGATTGGATCGTTAGTTTCGAAAAATGAAGCGCGGCAAGCTGACGGCAGATCGACAACCCCAAACCTTCCCCGCCACCAAACGAAACTTGCCGATCGGCAATCGATTCCAACTCTCGCTGGGTAAGCCCCCGACCCATATCGACGACTGACCATTGCAAAAACAGCGAATCAATTTCTTGCAAGCGAATGAGAATTTGACCTGACTGGGGAGTCACGCGCAGCGCATTGGTTACCAAGTTAACAATCAGACGCCGCAGCATCGCAGGGTCGGCAAAGACACGGAGTTTGGGGTCCTCGCCTCCATCCCACAACACATCGATATCGCGAGGCATCACCCAAGGCCGAAGTGTCTCATCAATTGATTTGCGTACTGTTTGCACGGAGACCCATTGCCGTTGCACACGTGGCGTCCCTGTCCGCAGGCGTTCGACCTGCACCATGTCATTAATCATCTGCTCCATGCAATGACATTGATCGATCGCCGAATCGAGACAGATGGTCTGTCCGGGAGTGACATCCCCTAAATCACCATCACGAACGAGCCGCACTGATTCTTGAATCGTGGTTAATGGGGCACGCAAATCATGCGCCGTCTCGCTCATCACCCTGACAGCAGCCTCACTCGCAAGATTTTCGAAACGGCGGGGAACCCCGCGGGAAAGAACGCGTTGTGAATTTGAAACGGTTGGCACGGCAACACCGGGGCACGGGGAATCGGAACGATCCTACCGGGTGACATTCGACCCACGGGGCACCGCATCAATACCGTTTTTGTGATAGCCAGCAAAACCGGAAAAACGAGTCGTTGCCGGTGACTCCTCAAGACTCGCAAGAATGATCTTTGCGGCCTGTGGCAAAGAAGACGCCACTTGGCTTAACGTTGAGCAGGCACTGACGTCAAGCAAGTCACAGTTTGAACAGGGTCCGAGTTTGAACAGGGTCCGAGTTTCAATAGGAACCCCGTTTGATAGGAAACCCGTTTGCTAAGCCATTCCCTAGGGACGCAAAATGTCCGTGACTTCTCCACCTTGCTGCATGCCTTCGGTCTGGCGTCGGTAAATATCCGAAATATCAGTTGGCAGCCTTGAGAAGTTGATGCCGTTAGCCGATTCAGGCGGGAAATCAGACGCTTTCGCTGCTGAACCGAGTGGGGTCGTCAACGTGTCGTCGAGCGTACGGAGGTAGTTTTGTAATTTCCAAGCCGGGATCACGGTCAGACCAAGTTCCGCCGCCTTCGCCTTGACTGACCCCATCGTGGCGACCTGTCGGGCCTGAGCATCCGTCATTTCAGTGCCGGGCGGGATCAGCGGTTCACCTACCACAAGGAAGCGAATACTGGCATCCAGATTTCCAGTTACCACTCCGCTGGCAGTGATCTCGGCGGCCACTTCTGCTCCAGCCGCTTCAATTTGTCCCTTGATCGCGTCGTTGTCCGCTCGACTATCACCGTCAACATCAATGTCACCGGCCAGTGCAATTTTGACAACGCGGCCCGGTGCCCAGAATGGCGAATAAACTTTGTCACCGGGGATGATTGGATTCCGAATTTCAGGTCGTGCCACAACGCGTGCCTGAGCAAGGTGTGGTCCCAGGATCGAAGTGACTTGGATGGTCGCCTTCACCTTTGCATCCTGGAGACGAGTTTCGTCTCCATCAATCACGCCGAAGGTTACGCCCGGTCGCAATTCGTCGGCAGAACCAAGGTTAATATTCGTGATGTTACCGCCACGGATCACGTAACGAATTTCCCCTTGAGTGGTTTCAAACTTATCCGCTCGATAGCGGTTGAGTTCAAGCTTTTGGGTGTCAATCGTTCCCTGAAGTTGGCGTGTTCTTTGGCTTAGACGGTTCGTTTCGTCAGTTGCCTTGGTTCGGAACTGATTGAATTCCAAAACGGTTTTGGCCAACTGGTCTCGCGTGTCTTCCTTGTCCTTGTTCATCTTGTCGCGATCGTTCTTGAAGTCCTCCTCCATTTTGACCATTTTTTTGTCCAACTCATCGCGTGCTGTTTCAGCTGCTTCCTGTTGCTTGCGAGCGACCAAGACATCGGCATCAGCATCATTCCGAATTTTGGTCGCTTCCTCTCGGGCCGTCCGATACTGAACATTGCGATCGCGGATTGCGTTGACCAAATACTCCGGAAGAGCAGGATAGTTCTGATTTTGAGCTTCGACGTCAGAGCCAAAGTAGGACATGTCCTTGGTGAACTGCTCCTCGATCGCCTGCATCTCTGGATCGCTGCTCGTGTTCTCTTTCATCTCGTCGATTTCAGCCTGGGTGAAGCCACCCACACCAAGCATCGCCTTCATACGAGACGCCTGCGTCTCCAGTGTCCGCAGGTTACCTTGGACGGTTTGGTACTGCGCCTTTGCTGCAGTTGCCTCCTGTGACTGCGTATTGGATGACTGCCACAGGAAGAAGTTAAGAGCGAGCGAGAGGACCAGGAAAATCAAGCTGGCAATCAAGCTGCCGCGAATGACGGAATCGTCGCGTGCCACCATGGTTCAAATTCTGGGGGGTGGAGGAGCAAACAGAGTGAAGAGAGGACACAACCAACCTTTTGGGAGAGGCCACGGGCCGTCCCAATAGACTATTCACTGAGAACGTGAATTCTACTAGCGAACGAACAGAAAAGAGTTACCTGCGGTCTATTTCTCCGACTTTTGACGGTTATCGCTGTTTTCCGTGCAAGATTGCCCCATTTTTATGCCGCGACACAGTCTGATCACGCGAAAAAACGCCGCTGCTCCCATAAAACGGGCTGGCATCCGAGAAAAAAGGCGGTGAGCCATCCTGATTTGAGCTAGCAGGCAGCAAGATCTGGCCCGCTGCAACGAAAGCAAGGTGAGCGGAAAGGAAGCAGGAAACCTACGAAAATAAACGACTTAATGCTGCTACCGATTCCTTCAACTAGCCTTCATTTGGCCTTCATTTGGCCTTCATTTGGTCTTCATTTGGTCTTCGCCATTGATGTTTTTTCCGGAAATCACTGTTTCTGCGTCGCCTAGACGCTCCCCGCCAAAGGCCAGTTACCGCGTTTCTCGCGTAGATTCGCACCCTGAGGCCAGACCGCCCCCGACAGCTAGACCACTGCCCCGCGTCTGATGAGAAGCTCCGGCAAGGGAGTGTCAAATCCGCCCCAACCTCTTCCAAAAGGGCTGATGGAAAACGACGCCGCCCGAAGGCTTTTCCGACTGGTGCAGAATCCGGAAGAGACCTTATGGAAACTTCGGGATAGCAAATATAATGCGGGCAGGGGTTGGTAAAACGGGCTGCAAAAAGACATTCCTCTTGCCAACATGCGAAACTTTGATGTGCGTCCCTGGTTAGTAATAATAGCTTCGGACCTCCCTCCGCGATCTTCAGTCCCCACTCGAACACTCTCCCGAACCGCCATGCGAAATCGCTGCCTCAACCCAAAAATCCGCACCCGGAAACCGCGAAATGCCGGCTTTACGCTGCTCGAACTCTTGTTGGTATTGGCGATTTTGGTCGTGATTGGTGGCATCGTTACGGTCAACATCGGCGGTGCGCAAACGGAAGCCAAGATTAACGCCACGAAAGCCCAACTGAACGGCTTAAAGAGCAATATTACCCAGTTCCAAATTCGCATGAACGGCTTGCCAGAGTCTCTCGAAGCACTGCGAGATGGACCGAGCGACTCCGCAAAGAAAGCGAAGTGGGTCGCCCCCATCATCAATGAAATCCCGACCGACGCTTGGGAGAATCAGTTGGTTTACTCGGTCAACGGCAACACCTACGAGATCCGCAGTGGCGGGGTCGATGGTCAAGTCAACACCGACGACGACATCATCGTCGAAGGCAGTTGAGCGAAAACTTGACGGAACGCGGGTGGGAAGTCAGCGGAGATTTCGCTCCGGCCAATGGAGTGGATTCCTGAACAAGTTAACGAAACGCTCCCTACCTTTGTTTGGTTCGTGCCCGTGTCACGCCGCTCTGCATTCACTCTCCTCGAACTGCTGCTGACAATCTCTTTGTTGGCCGCTATTGCCGCAATTGCACTCCCGCAGGCAGGCATGCTGCTGGGTGATCGCCGATTGGTCCGTGCCGGAGATCAACTTCGGGCCGAGATGACTAGTCTGCGGGTCGACGCAATGCGGCAAGGCCGCGTGATGATGCTAGATGGTCTGATCGAGGGAAACACGGTTCGAATCAAACCCTTCTATTCGATCGCCGACTCCACCGAAGCAATCGACCAAACTGGCTCCCAACAGAGTTTGTTAACCGGGGCCACGCAAGGTGTGATGACCACACTCGAAATTGATGAAGAGGCGGATGAAATAATCGAATTACCGGAGGGAATATCGATCTTGGCCGTCGGTATTGCATCGGCGGCGCGATCCATGGAAATCGAGCAACTGAATCAAGCAGACCAAGGACAGGGGTGGAGCCGGCCAGTCCTTTTTTATCCAGACGGTTCAACGAGCACCGCCGCCATCACTTTGACCGATGCAACCTACGGCAAAGTCGTCGTCCAGATTCGCGGAATTACCGGGGATGTCACGGTCAGCGAGGTACTGGCACCATGAAAGTCTCATCAAGACCAGGGTTTTCTTTGCTAGAAATCTTGTTGGCGTTGGCGATCCTCGGTGGATCCCTAGCGATCCTCAGCTCGATTGCCGATACCGGGGTATCTTCGGCACGCGAGGCAAGGGATCTGTCGGTCGCACGCCTGCTTTGCCAAGCCAAGCTGTCCGAGGTGCTACTCGATTCAAAAGCAAACTTGGTCGCACCGGTCCCGGTCCCGTTGAGTCCTCTTGAATCGTTTGACTCCGAATCCTTAACGCCATTCTCCTACAGTGTTGAAGTTCAACCGGGCGAGCTCGATGGCTTACTTGTCATTCGCGTGCTCGTTGTGGCGGACAATCCCGATGGTGGACCACCCATCGCACAGTACTCGCTCGTTCGCTGGATGATCGACCCCGCCCTAGGACTCGAACAAGCGGAAGCCGAGGAAGAAGCAGCGCAAGAGGAAGCGGTCGCGGGAGAAACTACGTAATGCGTCGGACACGCCAAATATCCGCATTCACCTTGCTGGAATTACTGCTGACACTTTCCATGTCTGTCGTGTTGATGGCGTTGATTGGTGGGGCGATGCAGTTTTATGCCCGTGATATGAACATACGTGACTTAGACATCCGTCAAACCCAATTGGCGGCAGCGGTCATGCAGATGCTCGAAGACGACTTGAGAGCCACCCTGCACACCAAACCCGTCGATACAGCGCCACTGGCCGAACTGTTAGCCGCGACCGCCTCAGTCACCGGTGGCGGGGAGGCGCCCACCGGTGATGCATCAGCGGAAGATCTGGCAGCCGCTGGAATTGCAGATGAGCCTGAAACAGCCATCAGCGACATAACCGAAACACTCGACTTGCAATCGGGAGTCGCAGTGCTCGAAACACCTGGATTGATTGGTAACCAGTATCAAATCCAACTCGACCTGAGCCGCTTGCCACGTTTGGAAGAATACGTCGCTTTGCTCGACGGGTCGAACACCGAGATCGATGATGTACCAAGTGATATCAAAACTGTCGCTTACTTCGTCCAACAAGCGGACACGCTCGGTGGTGTTCAAGATCCCCTTCAACAACTGTTAACGGACGATACCACACTCGCCGATACGCAACCCTCCGGCGGGCTGGTGCGACGATCGCTTGATCGCGCCGCGACCGCCTACGCGTCCACCAACGGTAATTTAATCACCCTGAATCAAACCGGCGAACTGCTAGCACCAGAAATCCAAGGAATTGAGTTCCAGTATTGGGATGGCCTGACTTGGCAGCTCGAATGGAGCAGTGATGACTACGGCGAATTGCCCCTTGCGATTCAAATCACGCTGTACATGGCCGATCCTCGTGTCGAACCGACCAACACCACCAACAGCGAGACGTTGCGAACTTTCAAACACATCGTCCGTTTGCCAATGGCAAAAATGATCGAGGAAGAGGAAGAAGACTTGTCGGAGGCAGGAATATGATCTCGACCATGCGACGACAACGACCTGGCATCTTTTTAGTTTTGGTATTGATCGTGATTACAGTCGCGACGATGGCCGTTTATTCGTTCACCGAGTTGATGCTCGCCTATGACGATTCGGCTTATCTCACCGGCGACCTGGTGCAAGCGAGAGTCAATGTTGAATCGGCTAGCGAATCAATTCGTTTGATGTTGGCTCAGCCACCGGACATGCGCGTCGATTTTGGTGGGGTTTACAACAACCCTCAGCTGTTTCAGGCAGTCACAACCTATGCCGGAGACGACGCCCTGAACCCCTCCAACTTTACGGTCATTGCTCCCGCCTTGAGCGAAACGGGATCCTACGGTGGGATTCGATTCGGACTCCAGGACGAGTCGGCTCGGCTGAACATCAACACGCTAACGGTGCTCGAAGAAAACTCCGAAGCTCTTTCCGGATTGCTCACACTTGTGAGTGCAGCAAGTGAAGATACCGACGACACTGTAACCTCCGATAACATTGCGGTCACTTTGTTGCTCGCCCTGCCCGGCATGACAGAGGACATCGCTGATGCCATTCTTGATTGGCTGGATGAGGACGAGGAGCCCCGCCCTTTTGGCGCGGAAGTTGAGTACTACAGCACGCTGCCCACTCCTTATGAACCCAATAACGGCCCGCTGCAGAGCGTGGAAGAGTTGTTATTGGTTCGCGGTGTAACGCCAACCCTATTGTTCGGCGCCGATGTTAATCGAAACGGAGTGATTGATCCTGACGAGCAACAACGATTCGGAATTACAGTGGACACTCCCGGCGCCCTCGGCTGGGCGTCGTATTTGACCGTCCACGGCGCCGAAGCCAATAAGCGGAAAGACGGCAGTCCCCGAATCTTTGTCAACCAAGAAGATCTGGAAATCCTCTATGAGGATTTGCTCGAAGGGTTGGGAAATGATTTGTACGCCAGTTACATCGTCGCCTATCGGTATGGGGGCCAATCCACGTCAGCCGCTTCGGCCCTCGCCAACATCGGCAATGGCACGAAGACAGCAGCCAAAAGCGGGGGTGCCTGGACACCTGATGTGATTCAGGGTATGGACCTAACCGCTGGCGGTGGAACCTCAGTGACTCAGATATTGGACCTCGTTGGATCCACTGTCACGATCGGCAACGGAGACAATGCCACCAGTTACACCTCACCATTTCCAGCCGATCCAATCTCAATGTCGATTTACATGCCGATTTTGATGGATGCTTTGACGACTCAAGAGTCGCCGGTGATGCCTGGCCGGATTAATGTAAATGAGTGCCCGGCCGAACTCCTCTATGGCATCCCGATGCTGGGTGAGGAAGTCGTGCAGGCGATTGTCGAGAATCGCGAGGCGGAATCGGACGACCCAAATCGTGATTACGAAACATGGTTACTGACCGAGGGACTTGTGACGCTCGATGAAATGCGATTGTTGGTGCCCCTGCTGTCAGGCCGCGGGGACGTTTATCGTGCCCAAGTCGTGGGCTACTTCGAAACGAGCGGAGCCGCTAACCGAGCTGAAGTCATTATTGATGCAACGACGGTGAATCCGAAAGTTGTCGCTTGGAGAGACCTGACCCATTTGGGTCGTGGTTTCGACTTGTCCGTCCTTGGCCTGCGAATGCCTACAGAACTAACACAATAAAAATCATTTCATACTTGATGCGGTAACACCGGCCCCCCAGCCTGTTGGATTCATTCAATCGTCTGGGTAACCCACCCGACACGGTCAAAGCGAAAAACTATGGCAAAGAAAATTGCAATCGATTGGGATGAAGGAGAACTTCGCTTGGTTGCTGCCCAGTGCAGCGGTCGCAGTGTGAAGGTCACCGATGCTCTTGTGATCCCGGTCACGGAAGCGGGTATTGAATCCACGCTCAAGTCCGCTATCACATCACGAGGCCTGCAGGAGGCACCTGCCCTAGTGGCGATCGGTCGCGGGCAAGCCGAACTGCGGGAACTACAGTTGCCACCGGTGCCTGATGACGAACTGCCTGAAATGGTGCGTTTTCAAGCGATCCGCAGTTTCGCATCAGCGGGCGAAAATGCAACGGTCGACTATTTGGTCACCCACCGAAAAGAAGAGGGCGTCGAAATGATCGCGGCGGCCGTGACTCCAGCGAGTCTGAAGGAGATCCACGCCCTCGGCGAGCAAGCTGATGTTCCGATCGAACGTGTTGCTCTTCGGCCCCTCTCCGCAGCCGCATTGTATCTGACTCACCACAGCAGCAAGACAACGCAAGACACCGTGTTGATCGACTTACTATCGGACGACGCGGAAATCGTCGTCGCGAGAGAAGGCCGGGTGATCTTCGTTAGAACGGTGCGAATGCCAACCACCATTGCCGGACGAGCTCGTGCACTGGGCGGCGAATTGAAAAGAAGCCTGGTTGCCTGTGGATCGACTGGCTCACTCGACTCAGTCGTGTTGTGGGGGAAAAAATCGGTCCACATCGACGATTTACAAATGCTGGCGGATGCATCCGGTGCCAAAGTCCAGGCCCTCGACCCGTTTACGCTCGTCGACGTCGATCGAAAACTGCAGGATGAACTCCCCGAACACGTCGGACGTTTGGCACCGCTGATCGGGTTGCTGGCGGCTGATGAAAATGACGGAAACCTGCTGATTGACTTCCTGAACCCACGAAAGAAAGTGGAAGAAGTCGTCAATCCGTATCGCAAGGCTGCCCTGATTGGTATCCCAATCGCTGCAGTCGCGTTGATCGCGTTCGCCATTTTCTTTCAACTACGAGGGCTGGACCAGCAAATCGCCGATCTGAAATCGTCGAATGCAACGATGAAATCGGACGTTGATACCGCGAATAAAAGTGTTCAGCGAACCGAAAAGATCGACACTTACCTTGATGGAGATGTGAATTGGTTAAATGAACTCCGTCGTATGGCGACCACGATTCCAGCCTCTGAGGAACTAATCGTTCGCGGAATTTCGGCATCCTCGAATACTCGCAGTGGGGGCGGTGTCATCACGCTGGAAGGTGCCGTGACCGAGCCAGCGGTGATCGAAAAACTGGAGCAATCACTCCGAGACGACAATCACCGGGTCGCCGGTGATGGAGCCAGCGAAAAACCCACCAAAGACGCCTATCGCTGGGGCTTTGTTGAAACGATCACCGTCACGCCGGAGAGCATCCGAAACGAGCGTTATGAAGCGATCGCAACGCTGCTGGCAAGCGAAAAGGCATCCCAAACGACAGAGGAGTCCGCCCCAAAGGCGCCGACGATTGAAGACTCGGCAGTTGGGGAGGTAATCGCAGCCGAGGAAGCGACCGAGGCAGATGACGACACAGCCGACATGGATGACGGCTCACCACCCGATCCTCCAGACACGGAGGCAACGGACGGATCAACCGATCAAACCCCCGCGACGGAAATGGAATCAGATACTGACGTGTCAGATACTGACGAACCCTCCGAAGGCGAATCAATCAAACCAACCGAATCCGAACCCAAATCGGATGACGAAACCGAGACCGAGCAACCGACAGAAGATGCAGACGAGTTGGTCGGCCAACTGAACTCGGAGGTGCAGTCATGAATCAACGTGAAAGATTCCTCGCTATTGCAGTCGGAGGCCTGATGGCCGCGGTTGTGCTGAACTGGGCATTCGGCAAATATCAGTCGTCGGTCCGTCTGCGAACTAATCAAATCAGCTCGTTGACTCAAGAACAAACCCAATTAAGCGAACAAGTCTTGCAAGGTGAATATGCCAATCGCCAGATGGGCGAGTATATGCTTCGTTCGCTGCCGGGCAATCCAGAACAGGCCGCGAGTGACTACCAACAATGGCTACTCGACTGGGTGCAAGAGAATGATTTGAACAAGGCAACAGTTGACCGAAACAGCTCGCGTGCAATCGGCGATCTGTATCAACAAATCGACTTCCGGATCCAAGGTGATTCAAGCATCCCACAATTCATCGCACTGTTGCATGATTTCTACGCCAAAGATTATCTGCATCGCATCCGCGACTTTTCAGTGCAACCCACTAAGGAGGGTAGTTTCCGGATCGAATTCTCGGTTGACGCAATCGCCCTGGCCAGTGCACCCAACGAGCTCCCGGAGCGAACGGCCCCCTCCTGGAAAGTCGACGCCGACTTAGAAGCGTACAAAGAAATAATCTTGAACCGCAACTTCTTCGAGCCTCCCAACGGTGCACCTAAGTTTGATGGACGATCGAACATCGAAGCAATTGTGGGACGGGAATCCCCAGCCTCGTTGCCGTTCCGCGACCCCGAAGGGCACCAGATCCGCTACGAATTTGTGGAAGCCCCACCCGAAGGTGTCCGCTTGGATGAACGGAGCGGAACGCTGCGGATCATGAGCAACGAGAAAAGCGAATTCGAGGTTCTGATTCGCGCCACCGACAGTGGATTCCCCCGTCGAACCACCGAGCAAAAGCTGAACGTTCGTGTGGTTGATCCACCACCACCACCACCACCACCCAAGCCAAAATTGGCCTTTGACGATTCCAATCAAACAGTCCTGACGGCCTTAGTCCAAGGTCGAAATGAATCGACCGCGTGGTTGAACGTTCGCACCAAAGCGATGACTGTCAAGCTGAGACGCGGTGATGAGTTTGAAATTGGTCGCCTAAAAGGAACAGTCGTGGAGGCGACACCGCAATACGTCACCTTCGAAGCAGATGGAATTCGGTTCACGCTTGAACCCGGCGATAATCTGGGGGAAGCTGCGAAACGAGCCGAGGAACCCTAACGCGAACGCCGCATGCGGGGGCCAAAATGTCGTCCCAAAGTGACTTACTGAAGAACAATGGCTTGCTCAAGCACTGTGGCTTGCTGAAGAACAGTGGCCACCTTGGTAATCTTCCCTAGCTAGATACCAAGGCGTCGGCTGATCGCGGCCGTCCGTAAAACGATTGGATTGCAAACGTCGCCAGGGATCGCATTCACTGCCGATTTTTTTCCGTTCCGCTTGGGTGAAGCGCTGAGTGTGGCTATTGAACAACGTGCGTCGTCGATCGACTGCCGATCTTTGTCGGTCGTCTTCGCTGGTGGTATCCGAGCAGTCGATAACGTCCATCTCACCGTTGGGGCGGGTAAGATTCTCGCTCTGATCGGGCCGAGCGGGTGCGGCAAAACGACCTTATTGCGGTGCATGGCTGGGCTGCAAGATGCCAGCGAGGGCGAGGTGATCCTTGACCCACCTGTGCCAGCTCACCACGGCAACATCTCGCTGGTATTTCAGCAACCCACGCTGCTACCTTGGAGAACAGCGTTGGAAAATGTCCTGTTGCCGTTGCAGTTGACTCAATGCGTCAAACAGGAACAGCGAGCCCGCGCTGAATCGCTACTCGAGACAGTCGGATTGGCGAATGCGATGAATCGATTCCCACGCCAACTATCGGGCGGCATGAAAATGCGAGTGTCAATCGCACGGGCGTTAGCGACACGTCCTCAAGTGCTGCTACTGGATGAACCCTTCGCGGCGTTAGATGACATGCTCCGATCACAACTCGGAGAACTGTTACTAAAACTTTGGCAGGGCGAGCGATTTACCGCCGTCATGGTGACTCATAATATTGCCGAAGCGATCCTGCTGACTCACCAAGTTGCTGTGATGCAACATGGCAAACTAGCGCAGGTTCTGGACAACCCGTTACCGTGGCCACGCGATCCCGAGTTGAGAACGACGCCCCAGTTCGGCGAATTCTATGGGCGTGTGACGCAGCTTTTAAAAGGGGATGTCTGATGGTGCCATCACGCCGAAGCATCGCCGATCCCATGATTAGCCTTGCCATGGTGATTGGAGTTGCCCTCATCGCCGGCCTGATATGGCAGTTGGCAATCAACCGCTTTGATCTGCCCAAGGCATTACTTCCGACGCCGCGTCAATGCTGGGCCGCCGTCATGAGCCATCGCGGAACGTTGCTGCGAGGCATCCTCGGCACCGGACTTGCCGCGGTCTCTGGTCTGATCGCGGCGGTGATTCTTGGTTCCTGTTTGGCAATCTTATTCAGCCAATCCAAGAAATTACGATTGGCTCTGTTCCCCTACGTCCTGCTGCTTCAAACCGTTCCAATCGTCGCCATCGCTCCGCTATTGATCATTTGGAGTGGCTACCGATTCCGAACCGTCATCATTGTGACCGTGATTGTGTGCTTCTTTCCGATCGTTAACAGCGTGACGACCGGCTTGCTGTCGGCCAGTCGAGAAGCATCGGACCTGTTCCGTATCTATGGCGCCAACCGTTGGCAAAGACTTTGGCGATTGCAGATCCCGTCAGCGATTCCACACTTGATGGTTGGTGTTCGAACCAGTTCTGGGCTGGCAGTCATCGGGGCGATTGTCGCTGAATTTTTTATTGGTGATGCCACCAGCTTCCCCGGCCTGGGGACTTTGATGATGGGATGGCAGGCCTTGATTAAAACAGACGCATTGATCGCCGCTGTATTCGCCTCCGCACTGCTCGGGCTGGTGATTCACGGTGTGATCCAACTGCTCACCAGGTTCCTGCTGAAACGCTGGACCTCTACCTGAAACAGGCTCGATCAACGGTGGCTGAATTTCTCAAGCTAGGCGTTGCCTGACTGCCAACGGTTTGTCCTGAACGCTATGATAGCGTCCATGACATACAAACACATTTGCTCTGTTTTGCTGGTGCTGCTCGTCGGTTGCAATTCTTCCGATCCCGCCACATCCCCGAATCCCGCAGCCGGTAACCAATCGAGCGGGGCACCGGTACGGGTCCAGTTAAATTGGTATCCGGAATCTGAACATGGCGGTGTCTATCAGGCGGCAGCCGATGGGACCTATTCGAACGCTGGCTTGCAGGTTGAAATCAAGTCAGGTGGAAATGTTGCGGCCGTCGCTCCGCAGCTGGAATTAGGACGATGCGACTTTGGTTTCGCCAATGCTGACGATGTGGTGCTGGCCCGGCGGCAAGGCATGGACATCGTTGCCGTTCTGGCCGCGATGCAAAACAGCCCACGCTGTATTTTGGTGCAAGAAGCGAGTGGCGTAAAATCCTTTGATGACTTAGCCGGGATGACCTTGCAGGTTCAACCGGGCCGGCTGTTTGTCGAATTCATGCGGAAAAAAGGGTTCTTGAACGGGGTGCAAGAAGTTCCTTACCAAGGGAGTGTCGCTCCGCTGGTTGCTGATCGCAAAGTCGGTATCCAAGCTTACTCGTTCGCCGAACCACTCCTGGCTCAGCAAGAAGGAGTTGAGGTTCGCGTGCTGATGGTGAGTGAGCTCGGTTGGAACCCCTACTCGAGCGTCTTGATCACTTCAGGAGACTTGATCCGAAACGACCCTGAAAGAGTGCGTCGATTTGTCCAGGCAACGCGAACCGGGTGGAAGAATTATCTTCTCGACCCCAAGCTCGGCAACGAGGCAATTCTGGACGCCAACGAGCATGGCATGACCGCAGAGGCCCTCGAATTCGGGGCCGCTGGACTTCGCAAGTTAGCCCTGCCCGAAGCAATCGACGTTGAACAAGTCGGCCTCATGTCGAAAGAACGCTGGGCCACGCTTGTTGAACAAATGGATCAACTAGAGCCAGAAATGTCGGTCAAAGTTAATCCGCAAGACTGCTTCACCAACGAATTTCTGTAAGCCATTCTGCCTTTACCGAAGTCACGTTTAAGCAGCAGCACGACTCGGGCCGATATGCCGTCCAAGCGTCTCAATCTCTAGCCGCAATAAGCGATTTGAAACCTCACCCGCAGTGGGGCGAACATCGGCATCCGGACAGATCATTGCCTCCACCAAATCGGCAACCGGCTCGAGCACTTCCTGACTGGCGGGTTGAGTTCGGGTCATCCACTGCCACAACAGCCTACCCAGTGAGAAAATATCCATGGCGGGAATCGCCGCCATCTCGGCCGCCAACGCCTCCGGCGCCGAATAGGCGGGCGTCCCCCGATAATGGTGCTTCGCCACTGTGTGAATGCGGGTCGCGAACCCGAAATCAACAAGCGTAACGTGTCCGCTGGGGCCGACAATTGAGTTAGCTGGTTTGACGTCTCCATGAATCCAGCCACTTTCATGAAGCGCCTCAAGACCCTGCGCAATCTGGCGGACTAACCAGAGCGCAACCGGCAACGGTTTGCGCACCTCCGACAACAGGTGACTCTCCATCGAGGCACCTTCCAGCCGTGGCATGACCACATAGGGGGCTGACGCAGTGGTCGACGCATCAAGGACCGGCACTAAGTTGGGATGCTCGATTCCAGCCGCCGCAGCGATGAATCGCAAAATTTGCTGCCTTGGCTCCAGCTCGCCGCACTCGCCAGCGGCTCGTTTGATCACGTAGTCCCAACGCGGACTGCCCGCAGCGTCCGCCGGTTGAGCGAGCGAAAGCGTTGCCGTGGAACTCTGATGCAACGACTCCCCTAACCGCCAAATCCCGACAATCTCGGGCATGATGTCAGTATTCGCACTTGATGCTTGATGGGACGAAACATTCCGCACAGCAGAAAACCTCAAAAATCCAGAAACTTGATCCACCTCATCGACAGTCTCTGTGTTGTTTCGGCCGGACCCGTCGCACCAACGAAGAACAACTGGAACAATCCGCAAAGACCACGTAAACAGCCTATTTTCACACTGGTGTTTCGATCTCCGACTTGGCGGACCAAACACCTGTAGTCGCAGCAAAATCAATACCCGTTTGCGGACCACACTTGGGTTTGTTCAACCACTTGGTTTCTCAAAAATCAGCCTAGCGATGGAACCACGAAAAAGAGGAACCTAAAAGGCGTCGTCTGTAAAGTCTCCTCACGGAAGTACTCTTGGCCCCAGCCCATCACGAACCACCGGTCCTCGAACTCCGCGACGTCGAAAAGTCGTTCGGTGCTCTGCGCGCCATTAATTCAGTCTCGCTTGCGCTTCGCGGTGGTGAAGCTGTCGCCTTACTGGGTCCCAACGGTGCTGGAAAAACAACGCTGATCCGCTGTATTTGTGGGCTGACCCGTCTAGACCGTGGCTCCATGCAAATCCTCGGTCACCCGATTGAAACAGAGGGGATACGGAGTGCCTTAGGATTGGTCCCGCAGGAAATCGCGTTATATGGCGATCTGACGACCAAGGAAAATCTGTACGCCTTTGCTCGTTTCAATGGTCTTTCTCGGCGAGCATCACGCGAGCGAGTGCGTTGGGCATTGAAATGGACCGGTTTAGAAAAACGAGCACGGGATTTGGTCGGATTCTTCTCCGGTGGCATGAAGCGACGAGTCAACTTGGCTTGCGGCGTCATGCACTCACCGCAAATTTTGTTGCTCGATGAACCGACTGTCGGTGTCGATCCTCAAAGTCGGCAACGCATTTTTCGAATGTTGGAAGAACTTCGTGACGCGGGTACAACGATTCTGTTGACAACGCATCAACTGGATGAAGCCGAACAACAGAGTGATCGGATTGTGATCGTCGACCAGGGGCGAATCATTGCCGACGGCAGCAAGAATCAGTTGGTAGAACAATCGGTGGGAGCCTCTCGATTGGTCAAGATTCGCGTCGATCGCCCACTGAAGGGACCACTGAAGATGCAAAACCATCTTTCTGGCGAGTCTTTGGGAGAAGCGGGAAAGGATGTGGTCACCACCCGGATTGACAACGTTTCACATCACCTCACCGATTTACTGCACTCGGTACGACAAAATGGCTACGACGTCTCGGATGTCGAGGTGCATGCGCCCTCGCTGCAACACGTCTTCCTGCACCTGACCGGCAATGAACTACGCGACGGATAAAATCGACAGGAGCAGAGGGATGGGATTGAGGCTTACCACGTCTAACAGGAACGCCAAGTGATCTGGACCGTTTGGCAAGTCAATGTGCGCCGCCTGCTTCATAATCCAATGGAGTTGCTGCTGACGTTCATTGTCCCCATCGCTTTCTTCAGTATCTTTGCTGTGATTTTTGGCGGTGGAGTAGGCATTGGCACCACTCCTAAGATCAAAGTCATTGCACTGGATCAATGGGATTCTGAGATCAGTCGTGCGTTGGTCAATAATTTGACGGAAAACCAAGGACTGCGATTTTTGTGTTCGCCGTCCGAAACGAATCTTACCACCGAAGAAGCGAAACAATTGGTTCGTCGCGGCAATGTCGGCATGGCGATGATTCTCAAACAAGATGGCGATAACGTGGCGGTCGAATTGCTGACGGATTCATCTGATCAAGTCGCTGCACAACTCGTCACGGCAATTGTCACCGAGTCGATTGTGCAAGCCAAAGTCGAACAACAGCAACAACGTATACGATTCGCTGCGACCAACATTCCTCCAGGTGCTGCAGGTCCCATCCCTGGTAATCGATCGATTGCAAACCCAGTGCAAGTGGTCGATGTAATCGGCGAAGGCAAATCGAATCCGGTCGTCAGCATGTACGCCGCCGGCATTGCAGTTATGTTCTTATTGTTTGGTGCTACCGGCGGTGGAGGTGCTCTGCTCGAGGAGCGTGAAAACCAAACGCTCGAACGCCTGCTATCCACCCGACTGACCATGGACCAGCTACTTCTTGGAAAGTGGTTTTACATGACTGCCATTGGCACACTTCAGATGCTGGTCATGTTTGCCTGGGCGCAACTCGTCTTCGGGGTCGACTTGGTCGGACACTTCGACGGCTTTCTGATCATGACCCTAGTCACCGCGCTGGCAGCATCGGCATTCGGACTGTTTCTTGCAACGGCATGCCGAACACGCGGACAACTGAGCGGTATCTCTGTCGTCCTCGTCCTGACGATGAGCGCGCTGGGCGGATCAATGGTGCCGCGATACGTCATGAGTGAAAATTTACAGCAATATGGCTTATGCACCTTTAACGCTTGGGCGTTGGACGGGTTCGACAAGGTCTTTTGGCGTGAACTTCCTGTTGAAGCGTTGGCACCGCAATTGGCAGTCTTGATGATCAGCGGAATCGTGATGTTACTCGCTGCTCGGATCCTGGCAATTCGCTGGGAATTGGATTGATGGCGCGGCAAATGTCCGCGGCTTCTCCCAATCAGCCCGATCATCCATCAGCCCGGTCCGTCAATGATTCTCGGGGCAGAGTATTTCAACCTGCTGACATCTGACATCTGGCATCTGGCATCTGGCATCTGGCATCTGGCATCTGGCATCTGGCATCTGGCAATGCAATTAGGATTGGGTTCAGCCGACCTGCAAAGCCCGTCTTCTAACACTGATCCTCGCGATGTCCGCCAGATTGGGCTTCCAACCCGAGGCGTCAAGAAGACCGAATCTGCTGGAAACAAAGGTAAGGCGAACTCTCGTGCTTACGACCGGTGAGTCGTGAGACTCATAATAGGTTCCACGGGGGTGGTGTTCGACGCGCATTCCAATCCGTTACCTTAATGCTGCAGAGTGGTTTAATGATTCGTCCCTCAATTGAGATGGGTAAAACGATGGATACTTGGCCGATTGGTGTTTTTGCTTCGATTGACGCGGGTCTCGGCGTCGCTTGGGATGTGATCGCTGACTTAAAAGTCCCAACCATTCAATTACATGCCCCGCACCCTGCTAAACGAAACCAAGCGGCGGCGGAGACCTTTCGCGCGCAGATGGACGAAATGGGCGTTCGCTGCACTGCGGTATTCGGTGGATTTGAGGGGGAAAGCTATGCCGATATACCGACTGTCGTCCAAACCGTAGGCTTGGTGCCCGCGTCATCACGCGCGAGTCGCCTGAAAGAGATGATGGAGATCTCCGATTTTGCGAAGTGGCTCGACTGTGACACGGTCGCTCTGCACCTAGGATTCATTCCTCATGATCCAAGCAATGAAGGCTACAGTGAAATCGTCGCTGTGACCCAACAACTCTGCGATCACTGCCAGGCCAACGGCCAATACCTTCACCTCGAAACCGGACAAGAAACGGCAGATGGATTGCTTGAGTTCATCCAACAGGTCGGGCGAGACAATCTGAAGATTAACTTCGATCCCGCCAACATGATCCTTTACGGAACGGGCGAACCAATCGAAGCTTTGCAACAAGTCGGCGATCATGTTCGTAGCGTACATTGCAAGGATGGAACCTGGAGTGATACCCCGGGGGAATCCTGGGGCCAAGAAGTACCGCTCGGAGAAGGTGATGTCGGCATGGAAAAGTATCTCCGCACGCTACACGCCATCGGATACACCGGTCCGCTAACGATCGAACGCGAAATCCCACAAGATCCGGAGCGTCAAAAGGCCGAGATCGGTCAGGCAATTAAACTGTTGACCGGTCTACGAGCGTCGATTCTCGCCTAATCTGACGAGTTCGAACGGAAAACCAGGCTCCGAATGATCTGCCACGGTTCAGAAAGATGCCACCCGAGCCAGACAAAGTTTTTTCTGCTGTCCTTGTTCAACACCCCCATTCACAAATCGGAAGCGGGTGTTTTGAACACGAGATATTGAACCACGTCCAACCATCTGCCCATTGACCCGCGGGCAGTTTGGATCGCAATTAAATCTCTGGCTTTGGTAGCGGCGGAAGTTCGTCTTGGATCTTTAAGGAAGCGGCGGAAGCCTGATCCGACGGTACTGACATGTCGGCCGGTGCTGGCGTGTCGGCAGGGACGGGTGCTTTGGCGGGCATTGGCCGTTCCTCCAGCAGCGGTTTTGGGACCGGGACCCCAGCAGGGGTCGACTTGTCCATTTCACCGTAGGCCCCGGGTGGACCCATCAACCCTTTTGGCAATTCCGGGTCAGTAAAACCATGCCCCGACTGCAGCTTCTCCGTGCCATACTTCGGTTCAACTGGCAACGAATGATAAGGGATCCCACACTCGTTGCACCGACCACACTCGATCAATCCCTCAGCATTGGTTCCTGGCAGCCTCATCAAGGCTGCCGGCGACAACTTGCCTGGATCGATCCAGAGTCCATTGGGGGTTAATTCCATTGTTCCAAGATCGAAGTCAAGGCTACGTCGCAAAATCTCGTAGTTAACAAAGATATTCAGCAACCCGTTTTGCGCATTCAACAGGTCACTCAGTGCACCAATCGCGTCACGAGCAGCGGTTGGCCCGTTGGATACCTGCCGCGCCTCGTTCGTTACACGAATGTCCGTATTCAACTCGATTTGTTCGGCAGCGATCCCCACGGATTGACGACCGAGTTCGAATGTGAAGCGGTTCGCCTGTAACTGTCGCACCTCGGCTCGCAGAACTTGCCAAATTGAATCTTCGAAATTATAGAAACTTCGCCGCGCCTGCTCGTACTGTATCAAGGCACGACGGTAGTCATTTCGTTCGAGCAGCCTTGTTATCGGTGCATCCCATTGAAGGCCAACTCGCAGCCGTGTGTTGGGGGAAGCGGAAGACAACTTGAACGGATTGTTGCTCGCGTTGCCAACACCACCGCTGAACGTCAGATCGAGAGTGCTTTCTAAGTCATCCGCGACAACTTCGATATTTCGCCACTGGTCGACCAAGATGCCGCGAGCATTGGCCCAGTCACGACGATTATTTCGTGCGATCTCCAACGCGATTTCTGGTGAAATATCAATCTCTGGTAACAACACACTCTCGGTCCGTGCACGAGCCTGAATCAATTGCAACGCCAGCACGTCGTCGCCCAACTCGGCAAGTAGGTTTTGCGATGCAAGAATGATTTCATCTCGCAACTGGATTGCCAAGTCGCGTGGATCAATGGTTCCCGCTTCTGCGTTTCCTAAGGTGTCAAAAGCACTTTGCAATTTTTCGAGACGTTCTTTGTATTTGCGCAAACGAGCAGCGAGTTGCTCAACAGAGCTGATCAGCTCCGCGTCCAATTCCGTGAGCGCGTTCATATCGAAGATCGCGTCATCGATTAAAGGAACCTCCAACAAGCCGCAAATACTCTCCTTCTCACGCTCATAAAGCTTGACCAGAGAAGCGTTTTGCTGCCGACGTTGGGGAAGCGCGGTGGACAGCTTATCAATATCCTGTTGAATCACAGGCAAATCTTGTTCCAACAACTGATCGATAAAACTCTCCACGGGCTCTAACTCGGCTCGCAAGCGCGCAAGTTTCTCTTTGAGAATGGGAGTCCAAGGAATGTGCGATACTGGCAGTCCGGTATCCGGGTCAGCGCGAAATTCACCCTGCTCCAAGATTTCAACATTCAAACTCCCAGCATTGCCTCGCAACACGCTGAGTTCTTCACGCCGACTGACCAAGTCGCGATCGATTAACTCAAAACGATCCAAGATCGGATCGTCCAGGCGAACACAGATATAGGGTGGCAACCCTAGCGTACCAAGGAACTGATCGAGAGAGCGTTTGAAATTGGCCTGTTGTTGCACTAACTGGCTTTGCGAGCGCAACAAACTTTGACGGGTCTGGGCGACCTGTAATCGATCCGAAAGAATCCGAGAACTGTTATCCGGAATGGTCGTAAGCAACTCAATCAACGAATCCTCGAGGATCAACAAGTTTTCTGATTGTCGAGCAATGTTCTCTTCCGAGTTACGGATCTGCAACTCGTTTTGCAACAGCCCGAGAAAACCACCGGCGCCACCTCCGCCGGCTCCGAATGCGTTAACACTCGAATTGATATTCCGTGAAGCGATTTGAACAGGACCTTCGATCCCGCGACCGATCGTCACGTTCAAGTAAAAATTGCGACGATAACGTTCAAATTGCCGTACGGCATACAACAGCTGGCGTTCAGACGCCGTTAAGTTTTCCAGAACCTTATCGCGGCCTGCATTTCGCAACAGCGGTTGAATGAGCGAGAAGTCCAGTAAAGTGGAGGCGGTCTGGGTGTTCGCTCCATTGAGTTCCCAAACAATGTTGTTGGCGATGCCGGCAATCAATTCTCCCCCAGCTGCAAATCGACGCCGCAGAGCAAGATCACGCGGACCCACACTATCTAATCCCACCGCAGCAAGCGTACTCGATTTACTGGCGGTCAGCGAAGTATCCGCGCCGCCAAAGAATTGGGTATCAAAGAAGAATCGTTCGGCGCTGACGTTCAATGCGGCAAAATACAAGTTCTCCACTTGCTGTTGGTAATCGCGCGAATGCAACAAGGCAATGCTCACTGCATTGTCGGCGTTCAATACCAATACACCATCTTCATCTAGGGGCAGGAATTGCCACCAATCGGGATTCTCTGCCGTGTTGGTGAACCCAGCGGCTTCCCACATCGGGTAACCACGACGTCCATCGACACATTGCATGTATCGGTAGGCAGCCGGATCATCCAGCGGCATGGGCTGGAAATCAAGATCGAACGGGTTGAACATTCGACTTCGAGGGTCCACTTCGACCCGGATCGGAGCAACCGGTGGGCGAGCTACATGCGAAGCTTTTTCGTCAATCAGACAATGAGCCTCTATGTCAGCCTGCTTGCGGTAGTACTGCCGGTGGCAACCGATAGCGGAAAACGCGGTCGCTAGAGTTAGTGCCAGCGAGGCAGAGAGGCTAAGTTTGGAGATTTGTTGCATCATAGTGATCGCGACCGTGAAGACCGAAGAATCGTGCAATGGTGTCAGAACTGGCGCATCACTGACGGCCGTTCCCGCTTTTAAAAGATTCGGTAGTCTTAACCGTGCAAATCAGCAGGACCGATCTGAAAACGACTGGATCAAGCCACACAAATCAGCTGGTGACAGCTAGGTAGACCCTATGGATTGAATCAATTGCCACCATTCGAAGCCCCCAGCCCACCCCCCGCGGGCACGTCACCGCGTACCTCAACAGAGGGACAGGAAAGCGATTTAGCGGAAAAAGCCGCCAGCGACATCGAATGAGGAAAATGGAGCCTGAAAATAGCCAGGCCAAGCCGCAGAATCGGCCACTTTATGAGGCTTTAACCCCGTTCAGCTTAGAAATCCTTGACGTCACAAATTGCCCAACTTAGTATGCGAACTAGCAGGTTCTGCCCCTCCTCTGTGAATTGCTGTTCGGTCTTCGGATCGCGCGTCGCAAGCGAAGGAGGTTTAACTCCTCCATTCTCCGCCGCGACTCAATCACGACCATGCAATTTGTCCCAATCGGTCTGTTGGTCATTCTTCTGATCGGCTTTTTCGTTGTCGTCTGGAAGGCCGCGCCAGAGTGGCGTTGGTTCAACATCGTCGGTGTCTGTATCACGATGATCTTGGCGATTCTGTTCTTGTTTCCTACGGCCGGTGTCCTGGCAAGCAGGAGTGCTTGGCACAAGATCAAAAATGAATTGGAAATCCGAGCTGCAGACGCTTTAGTTGAAAACCAAACCATCAAGTATGGCGACCCCGACGATCCGGCTGCCGGGGAAGGTATTGTCGAACTCGATCGTAAGTTGGCGAAAATTGGAACAGAAGCGGGTCGCCGTTGGCGTGGTTTGCAGGTGCAGAATATTGCCAACGATAACATAACCCTGGCCGACGTTGGTGATGCTGGTCTAGGCGGCGGCATGGCGGCTGATCCAGATGCCCCCGCGCCAACCCAACCGTTGATTCCTCAAGAATTGGTTGTTTACGGTTTCGCAGAATTCGCAAGGCAAAATGGGGATGGTTCAGGCCAATCACAACCGCTGCCTAACTTTTATCTCGGGGAGTTTCGTGTTGTCAGCAGCACACCAACGCAAGTCGTGCTCTCGCCAACTGGGCCGCTCGAACCAAACCAGTTGCAGGCCATGAACAGCCAAAATGCAAAGGTCTGGTCACTGTATGAGTTACTGCCGCTGGATGGACATCACCCGTTCATCGCCGAAGGCAGCTTGCCATCGGATGACAATTTTCTCGGTCGCATGGACGAAGCGAGAATCGATCAGCTGCTAGGTAGTAATCGTGTCACCCCAGAAACACTGGCTGAGTACAAGCGTGACGGTGGCCGAAGCAATCCGGACGATCCTCTGTTAACGCGTTGGCAGAAGATCGAGTTCACTCAAAATCACTCAATCGAAGTTGACAGTCCAGACCAACGCGGAGCCCTAGACGGCGGATTTTTCGATGAGACCGGGCGAGCCGTTGACAGCCGCTTGCAGCGTGGCGAGGACGGCAATGTCAAATTCGCGAAAGGCGACCAAATCGTCATCAAGGAAGAAGAAGCTGCCAAGCTGATTGAAGCCGAGGTTGCCGAACTTCGAGACACGTATTATTTGCGTCCGCTCAACGATTACCGTTACGTACTGCGTCGAGTCCGCCTCCGGTTGGCTGACTTGGCTAACCGTTCCAAAGAGCTCGAATTTGAAAAGAAGGTACTCGAGGAAACAATCGCCAAATCGACTGCAATGGAAGTAGAAAACCAAGGTATCAAAGACAGATTAGAGCAAGACCGGGATCAATTCCAAGTCGAAAATCAGGCCATCAAGTCTTACACCGAGAACATTCAAGCGGTAGTCACGCAGATGAAAGCGGATATGGCTCGCCTACACTCCGAGAATGTCGCGCTCGAGAAAAGGCTTGATCAGCTCCATTTTAACATCGAGCAACGGCTCGATTCTGTCACCATGGCGCAGTAGCATCTATCGCGCCAATCCCGTTACACTATAACAAAACTGAGCTGGAATCGTGCCTGGTGGTTCGGACACGCCGCACGTGAATGGATTCGAAGCGACTCCGTTCGCGGCATCTTCCATCCGCGAATCTAACGAAAACAATCTTGCCTTGAAGGAATGAGCGGGAATGAAAGGCCAATGGGTTGATATCGAATTTGATTGTCTGCCACTTCGCAGCATCACACGCCTCGACGTTCCAGTCGATGCCTCTCCCATGTATGAACAGTTTGTGCTGAGAATCAAATCTGCGATGCAGAAACATGGCAGCCACAACACCTATTATCTGCACCGTGGAAAGTGCACCTATCATCTCACCAACGCACCAGAGAGCGGGAACGTCACCTTTGATTTCGAGGGAACGGTGATGACCGACACTGAAGATCGCACTACCAAAGCGGTCGACGTTACGGCCAAACTGGCCAGCGAAACGTGTGCGTGGTTGAGTGAACCGATTGTCGGTTTCTTGGCAGAAAGTGTACAGCACGCTCTGCTGATCGAATTCAACTCCTACATTGAAGCTGGCGATCTAGAAAAAACCGAACAGCGAATCAAAGCCGTGCAAGCACAGAGCGATGCCGCCGACGGTTACGTCGGAATGTATTTGTAAGCGAATAGCGAATCGGTTTCGAACGCCGCTTTGCTCCCCGATAGCAGCACACCAACCAAACTGCACCTGTCTCTTGTCTCAGCTCAAAGCCTTTTGCCAAGAGGTGCCTGAGCGGAATACAAGAACGGCCGGTGCCAGCATTCGATTGAGTACTAATTCAATTGAATATGCCCACCCGGGGGGCTTAAGTTCTCAGTTGGATTCTTGAAGCTCTTACAGGCCCGCAGGCGTTTCGAGCTAGCTGGATGGACTCTCCCTGGCGTCCAAGACCGCAGCGTAGCCCAGGATGTCTTCGTGCTGTTTGCAGTACTGGGCAATCGCTCCGCAAGCCGCTGACCGGTTTTCGGCTGGCGTCACTTTCTTAGCGATTTCGATCAACAGCGGTACGATTCGCTGCGGGGGCAACTCATCGGGGACCAATTCGATCGCCGCTTCAACTGCTTCCTGATGGCGACCGACGCGATCGAGCAGATCGACATAGGCTTCGATGGCTCCCGTTCCATGCTCTGACACGTCAACACTCCGCGCTTTCCGCTCGAACACTTTCAAACCAGCGTCGATATTTTCGCCTAGCAGGATCGAAAAAAAAGCAGCGTGGGCAGGGTAGAAGTCGACGAAAGGTTCTTCACCTGGATACTGAAACTGATGGTGCAGTCGGCGTCCGTATTGTGTCAATTCCCAAGCTTTTCGAACTTGATCTGGCTCGTCCAGCACGGTCGAAATCTTGACGGTCGATGATATATGGGTGGTATCTAAGTGATAGCCGCCTTCCTCGAGCAGCCATTTACGTTTTTCCAACATCTCCACCAACGTTTCTGCTTCGTCCGCGGGCGCTTCCCGCCGCGAGATATCGCCTCGGACCATCGAGACCAATTCATCATAAAGATGGTCCAGCAAACGTGCCGCGGCCGCCCTACGGTCAGTTTTGCTACGACCGGTCAGAGCCTGCTCATAGAGCGTAATACTGTTGCAAGTTCCCTGATGATCCAAGACAGCTTGGTAGCCACGCCCAACATCAATGCCTTCGTGCAACAAAACTTGAATCATCTCGTCATAGTTGTCATCACCAATTTCAATCTCGGCGAGGAGCTTTCGTGCTAATTCCAAATCACCGGTCGGACGCAAGTACATCCAACCCTCACCAACTTTTCCCTGCTGAATCAACATGGTACCCGCCTCGCGGCATGCTTCGAGCAGACCGGCCTCAAGCTGTTTCTCGACTTCCTCGGGATGGGATCTTTCCTGGTCGCTATTCACTAACGGCAACCCGATTCGATTGCGAGTTCGCATTTTTAATGCCTCGAACAATTCCATCGGTTTTTCTGCCTGCCGAAAGAACTCGATCATCTGATCCAGCATTTCGCTCGGATTCTGCTGATGGGCGTCAAGTAAGGCGAAAACGTCGGATTGAGTCTGATTCATCGGTTTAGTGTCGTTGGAGTGGTTCTGAAATCACTGACCACGGTTTTCTCAACCGCAACTTGCCAGGCAAAGAACTGATACAGAGTGAAAAACGAATTGGCGATCGATGCAAGAGGGGCTACCCATCGCGTCTGGGTTGGTCGGCATAAAGCCGCAGTTGCTCGATGAGGGTCCTTAATTCATCGGCGGCCGTTGGCAGCAGGACCTCGCAATGCTCGACAACATCTACCAGCGGGCCCAACAGCTGATCACACCGCTGTGAGATTTCCAAGGCCCAAGCTTTTGCTTGCCGGCATTTGACTTCACATTCCTGGAGCCGTGTCGTTGCTGAATGTACACGTTTGGTTGCCTCGGTTGCCGACATCCGGTCGCCAGGCCTGACTGCGGCTTGCTTCTCAGCCAGCCGGTCTTTCGCCTCATTCAACTCGCGTTCGGCAATCTGTCGCTGTCGTCGCCAATACCCCGGAACATCCTGGGTGAAATACGTGTCAGCCCGCTGGATTGTCATGCGAACTTCTTGAAGGGTCTTGGACCACTGGCCTGACAAACGCAGTAGTCCAGCGTGGAAGACCTCCAGCGATTCAATGTTGCGGACGTTGCTGGTCGACATCGATCAACGCCCCAGATAGGCGTCAATTTGATCGGCTTTTCGCAACAAGTAAGGGACATGCTGTTCGGTCGCCTGAATCAAACGGGTCACTTGTCGCATTTGCGTCGCGAACTCTTCACTGAACTTGCGTTGCTGCTCATCACGCCAGGTTTGTTCCAGCTGATTCATTTGTGACGCTAAGCCAGTGGAACGTTGCTTCATTTCTTCGGAGAATTGATGCAAGTGAGCAGCAAATTGACGCAGATGCTCGGGATCAACAACGGCTTGGTTCATGACGGGACCTGTAAGAGATTAACGAAGCCAAAAGGTCTTAGTGTGATTTCGACTCGCGCGACTTGGCGAGTTCTTTTTCGCTTTGTCGTAATTGCTGCTGATACTGCAGTAGCGTCTGCTGGACGCCTAACCGTTCCGCCGCTTGACAAAGCAAACGCAGTGCAAGCACGCGAATCGGCAACGGTGCGACCACAGCACGCCGCATCGCGGCGGCACGCAACGCGACCATTGCGTCTAAGTCCTTCCCCGCTTGCAACAAACAGCGTCCGCGAAGCAAATAGGCTGCCGGAGATAGTTCATCAATCTCCAAGACATCATCAAGTTCAGCCAACGCTTCGCTGAATTCGTCAGCATCATACATGGCCTCGGCCAAAGAGACGCGAAGATGATGCAGGGACGGATTGCGTTCCAAGCGAGCCCGGCACACCTCGATTCGTCGAGCCGCCCAATCTGCATTGCAGCGTTGCAATTCATGTTCCGTTTCGACCGTATCAAGACGCTCCGCGAGTTCCCTTACTTCCCTTAATTGTTGCAACGAACGTGCCAGCATCGCTTCCTCTAATTCCCACCGGACCTCCTCCTCCTGGGGAAAAATATCGGCCGCCTGCCGCAAGACCCGCCGCGCATCAGCCGGACGGTTCTCAACCCGGTAAATGCGTCCCAACTCGAGGTAAGCCTCCAAGTCCGTCGGGCTCTGCTTGAGGTGGTGCTCCAGCCTCTGCCGCCGCTCCAGGGTTAATTTTGGATTCGGTTGATCCACATGTGGATCGTCCACCTCGTCTGAATCAACGACCGGATGACGACGAAGCAATTCCTCTGGCTTAACGGGCCGCCAACGCCCCCCTTCCATCGGAGTCAGACCTTCCGACGACTCCCCGTCAGTTATGGTCGATTCTTTGTCAGACATGAAGCAATCCCAAGGCGCATCGAAGCCGATCATTTGAAAAGTATCCGCGGGACAAGAGTCTATTGTGAACCACCGGTGAGGGAACCGCAAATCGAACGCCATCCCCTAAACCTGCCCCAGGGATGCTACCGGAGAAAAGCATTGGCAAAACTGCTCGCCCACCAAAATCGGCGCTTCATTCACAAACCAGCAGGGACTCTTCGGTTGGCTGCTCTCCGACCGACGCTCACAACACGCAGCCCGCAGGGCTGAAGCCAGGCAATACGCTCTAGCGAACCGACTCGGAGACCGTCGACAAGTACAAGTCTCGTGCCCGCTGTGCATCGAGCGGGACCGGATTAAAGGTCCCTGTCCACTGTTTCAAAGCGTCTTGAACATAGGTTTCGATCCCCTCTGTCGGGATCGACAACTCATCGAGTGAGATTTTTAAATCTGCCTCACGCAACCAACCCACAACCATCTCCGCCAGACGATCGGGTGCTTCTTGTTCGCAAACGGCTGGATCGACCTCTCGCATCAGTTCAGCATACCAATCGGCATGAACCTTTCCATTCATCCGAATCACAGCTGGCAACATCATGCCAACCGCTTGCCCGTGGGTGATATCGTGACGAGCGGTAAGGGGATTGGCCGTCGCGTGAGCGGCTCCGAGCATCGAGGTTTCGATCGCCATTCCGGCAAGGCAAGCTCCCATCTGCATCAGGCAGCGGGCTTCCAAATCTGTTGGTTGAGTCAGAACACGGGAAAAACCTCTCGCACGCAACCCAAAAGCGCGACGACTGTAGGTTGTCGAAATCAAATTGCGTCGTTTGGAAACATAGGTTTCAATCGCATGCGAAATCGCATCGATCCCAGTCAGAGCAGTGACCGCCTCAGGTTGCGTAAGGGTCAACTTGGGATCGAGAATCGCAATGCGGCAGGCTGCCCGCTTGTCACCGCAGGCCATCTTCACGTGCGTCTCAGCGTCACTGATTAAAGCAAAGGACTGCGCCTCGCTTCCTGTCCCCCCAGTCGTCGGAATCGCAATCATCGGCAACATATCCGAAGTTGCTTTGCCAACGCCGTGATAATCGTGGATTCGGCCACCACACGAATACACAAAATTGATCCCCTTGCAGCAGTCCATACTGCTGCCGCCCCCCAGCCCTACCAACAGGTCAGGCTTCACCTCTGCCGCTTTACGAACGCCCGCATCAACCATCTCAGAGGTAGGGTTTTCGGCAAAGTCATGGAAAGACGCTACCTTGATCCCAGCGTCATGCAGGGACTGCAAGGCCGCCGCATCGTGTCCGGCTTCCATGATCCCCCGATCACTGACTACCAGGACACAGCGAGGACGATAGGAAGCCGCCAGCTCGCCCAGTTGCGAAATCGAGCCTTCACCGAAAATAAACCGAGTCTGAT
>JAYZAR010000009.1:0-8073 GCA_036339635.1 Planctomycetota bacterium
CTAGCAGACCCATCGCGGATGCAGCCAATCGGCCCACTGCATTGCAAGCCACGGGAGAGAATTTATGAAATTGATCGTACAGATTCCTTGTTTCAATGAAGAGGAAACGCTGCCTCAAACTGTGGCGGACATCCCGCGCGACATCCCCGGGATTGATGTTGTCGAGGTGATGATTATCGACGACGGCAGCAGCGACAGGACGATCGAAGTTGCGAAGGAGATTGGTGTAGACCACATTGTTCGGCATATCGCGAATCGTGGATTAGCTAGGACGTTTCGAACCGGTCTTGATGCGGCGGTTCGCTTGGGAGCGGATATTGTCGTCAATACCGATGGTGACAATCAGTACTCTGGCGCAGACATCCCGAAGTTGGTTGCTCCGATTCTGGAACGCAATGCACAGATTGTCGTCGGTGATCGGCAAACTGACACAATCGAACACTTTTCGGGATTTAAAAAGTTCCTGCAGCGATTCGGCAGTGGTGTTGTTCGGCGACTTTCGGAAACCGATGTGACCGATACGGTGAGTGGCTTTCGTGCCTTCTCGCGTGACGCCGCACTTCAGCTTAACATCGTCTCGCCGTTTAGCTACACCATCGAAACGGTGATTCAGGCAGGCAAGAAAGGCATCGCGATCTCTTCCGTCCCGATCGGCACCAATGCGAAGACTCGAGAGTCGCGTCTTTTCAAAAGCGTTCCTGACTTCGTTAAGAATTCCGGCGCAACGATTGTTCGGATGTATTCGATGTACCAGCCGCTGAGAGTATTCTTCTTCATCAGTTTGGCCCTTGTCTTGATCGGTTTGCTACCCGTAATTCGCTTCCTCTTCTTCTATCTTCAGGGCGATGGCAGCGGGCACATTCAATCACTGATCTTAGGAGGTGTGCTTCTCATCGCAGGATGCCTAGCAGCGATGATCGGCTTAGTCGCCGATCTGATTTCATTCAACCGACAGTTGATTGAGTTGACATTAGAAAAAGTGCGTCGCATAGAATTGATTCTTGAACCAGAAGAACGAAAGAGCAATTGAAAAATGTCAATAAAAACGACTGAGACAACTAGTCAGGCCTTACCGCCAGCGGAATTTGTTGCTGGCAACCACTTCGACAAATATCAATCTGCGAATCGGATTCACCAGTGGCTGATGAAGGGCTTTCTTGAGTCCGCAGTCGAATTGCTCGATTTGGCATCTCCAGAATCAATTGTTGAGGCTGGCTGTGGCCCGGGTGACTTGGCTTCGCATCTCCTCGCTCACGCGAGGAGAAATTTCAGCTATGCCGGAATTGATCTCTCGGAAGAACAGGTTTCGCTTGCCCGGCAGACGCTGCCGGACCGAGATTTCCTTACAGCATCAATCTACGAACTTCCGTTTGAGGATGAATCCGCTGACATGACGCTCGCGTGTGAAGTTTTGGAGCATGTGGATCAACCAAGGGTGGCGATTGACGAACTCGCACGAGTTACAAGACGGTGGGCTTTGGTGAGCGTGCCGTGGGAGCCCGTCTGGAGAATACTGAATTTTTGTCGTGGGAAGTACCTCGCAAGCTTAGGGAATACGCCAGGACACGTTCAAAATTTTACCCGCAGCAGGATTCGCGATCTTTTGGTAACACGATTTGACGTTATTGAAGAGCGGAGACCACTGCCATGGACAATGTTTCTGCTGAAGAAACGGTGAATGCCCGCTACCCAGTGTTGAATATGATTCGATCTCCAAAGGTCACGCGGAGACGGGTCGGCCGATTCATCGTTCAAGCAACGATCAGTCTTGGGTTGACGACGGCGATACCGACAGTGCTTGTCGAGGTATTTGGCGTACCAGCGGCGGTTGCAGTACTCGTATCATTTCTGTGTGTGTTTTTTGTGAATTTCGCGGTGTGTCGATGGTATGTCTTTGATTCAACAGATATCGCGATTTCAACGCAGTTACTAGCGTTTGCCGCGTCAACGGCTGGCTTTCGGGGATTCGAATATCTCCTGTTCATCGCTTTGCATCTCCTGCTTGCCCTGCCATATCTTCCTGTTTTGGTGGGTGTCCTCGTCGTTTCATTCATCGCAAAATTTTTGTTCTATTCGACTGCTGTTTTTAAGTAATGGTATCTCCAGTCGTCAGGAATATGCTGCACTTCATTCATCCTCTTTTTGTGTCTGTCCTTTGCTTGCATTCTCTGATGAAGTCACCCCGACATCCGATACAAGCTTATGAAGGAATGGGTGGGGTAATGGTTTCCACTTCGCTGTGCCGCTTTAACGTAGGGAACGCAGCGACTGAAATTGAAGCGGCACGTTAAGCTGCGAACAGTTCAACCAGAACGTCGATAAAGCCGTCACTGCAGAACTTCCGGCTGACTTCGAAGGCGATGCATTCAAGAGTAGATTTAACAATGATCATCATTATTTTGAGTGAACGCCCATTGATCGTTCGGTCAAAGATGTAATCCACCGATCACATATCATCTTTGTGTTCCGCACGGCGGCGTGCGATGCACCTTCGCTGCTGTTTAAACGACTTCTCTTTATCGTTCTTTATTTCGTGGACTTTAGTTCATCCTGACGCCAAAATCGTTAGACGCGTTTGGCGTTCAGCCGCCAGCCCTCTCCTCGAAGAAGATGCGTGATTCTCAGATAGCCGAATTGTGGAAACCCGACGATAAATTCCAAGATTCGCTTGATTGTTGATGATTCATCTTCTTTCATCTTTGGATGGTAACGCCGTGCGCTTCGACATTGACCCAAGGTCTGGCATGCTCGACGCCGCGATACGACGCACGTCTTTTGAACGTAATTGATCGCGTTGCATCGCCGTGCCGGGCTCAGTAGTTTCCGCATTGAGCTGTCTTCAAAATACGCTTGTCAAGCTCATCCTCAGCGAGCATCTGCTTGAAGGTTGGTGCTCTATCTCAAACTCACGTAATCGTTTGGCTTCATCAGAGTTCAGACGGCCGTACTGGCGATTCCATCTCTGCCAAGTCGACTCCGTGATCTCAAGTCTGCCGCGGAGGTCTACCGGAAAACGGAGATTAGCGAATGGTCAGTCAATCGCCGGCGGAATCAGTGCGGCGGCATGAAGAGCGGGGGCAAGAGGCTGAACGGTCTCGACGGTGAGAATGCTCGTTTGAAGTGTCCTTTGGCTGCGGTGTTGGCTTCTCACGAACCAGCATTCGCTATCGGCTTTGTGAAAAGAGTGGTGAGCCTTGTGATCCGCAATCGTTTGCATGAGCAGGTGCGGCAGGGCCTACGGCTCGGCTATCTCCAAATGACAGGGTTGCTTTGCCGGGCAGGTTTTCGGGTGCGTCCCAAGCGAGTGCATCGAATCAACGAGACTGAGGGGCTGAGATTGCTTCGGAATCAAAGAAAAAGCCGGCGAGAGGCAAGTCTAAGAATGTTTGTTACCGCCCGCGAGCAGGGCGTGTGAACCATGTTTGGAGTTGGGACTTTATTTTCGATCGAACGACGTTAGGTCATTCGTTGAAATGGTTTTCCATCGTTGCTGAAAATACCCAGCGATGTGGCACTTTGGATGTCGGATAAAGCATGACGAGTGAGGATATGATCAATCATTTTTTGGAGCTGTTTGTGATGTACCGTGTTCCCGGGTGCATTCGCAGCTAAAACGGTCCGGGCTTCGTGCCCAAAGCGATCGAAGATTGGCTGGCTCCTTGGAGGTGTCGCCCCGCGGTACATCGGGCCGGGCAGTCTTTGGCAAGATCGATACGTGAAAAGTTTTAGCCACCGCTTACAGGTCGAGTGCCATGCTTGCGAGGAGTTAGCGAATGTGACCGAGGCAGGGGGAATGCTCAAATACAGGAGAGAGACCTGCAGCCACCGTCGGCAGCACGGTCCTCTCAGTGAACTACCCCAACGCAGGCTCGCGGGCTGCTGTGAGTATGGAGGGGAGTTTGCATAGCAGACGGAGCGGATTCAGCACATCGAAAACAAGCCGATTTTTCGACCAGTACTTTCATAACACCGGGATCAAAACCGCGTGCATTCAGTGGCAAAGCATCGGGCAACTAGGTGTTACCCCGGTAACCATTGGATCCATAGCTGGTGGAGATCAAAGCTCCATCGCCCGGCATTCATCATTATTTGCAGAATGAAGGCAATGTCGGCAGGAGTTGCAAATTCAAGGAAGCCTTGCGCGAATAGTAGTGCAATGCTTCATTATCATTGACCGATCTTCCCCCTCATTGCATTTTTAAGGCACTTCGGATCTCAGGAAAATGAATCGTAGCAAAACCCTACTAGATTCTGACAGCAGTCTACGTTGGCTAGCTCTAATTGTCGTTGTTGCAGCGGTTATTCGCCTGATGGGTTATGCCGGTTTTGTTGGTGGCGACGACTGGCACTACTTAACCAGTGCTGTGGAGCTTGCTTCCGGTGATGTCACCTATGATGGCGGTCACTGGCAGTGTCGAACTGGGGTGACGGTCCCTGCTGCCATTTTGCATCGACTCGGCGCCCCGAGCTGGATGGTGCTTGGCGGAACAACATTTTTCTGGTCCTTACTTTGTATTCCAATTGCATTTTGGTCTGGATTAGAATTCACTCAAGACCGGCGTGTTGCGATGCTCGCTGCTGCATTTGTCGCGATTTTTCCATTAGACATTATTTATGCGACGTGTCTCTATCCCATTTTGGGGATTGCTGCGACGACGGCCTTGGCAGGAACTTTCTTCGTTCGAGCGATTCGGACCAAATCGTGGTCTGATTTTGCTCTGCTTGGGTTGTGCTTGGGGTTGGCTTATCTGCATCGCGTGACATCCCTTTACGTGGGTATCCCGATGCTGATTTGGGCCATCTGGAAAAAGGAATGGCACCGCGGCTATTTCCTAGCTGCTGCCGTGGCGTTTTGTTGTCTCGGTGGCGAGATGCTGTTTTTTCAGGTGACCGGTGGCGACCCGCTGGTCCGTATCGATGTGCTGACTTCTCGCACGGCTACGGTTTCGAACGCACCACTGACTGCGATACGGCCCGGGGGCAGGTTGTTTTCGCCAATCTTGTCGTTGCTCACGAATCAGGAGCTTGGGTTGTTTTATTTGGCCGCTCCGTTTGCACTCTTCGCAATCATTCGGCGTACGCCGAATGAGAATTCGTCTCGCGATGCGGGAACGGAAGATTCATTGCAAGTGAAAAACGCGATGACTTTTCTAATGCTTTGGTTTGTCGTCGTGCTTGCGTACACGATGTGGGGATCGACCAGTCCTTTTTCCTACAAGCCGTTGCGACCGTGGCCGCGGTATTATTCACAACTCACGATCCCGTTGTTGCTTTTGCTCTCTTATTGGATCATTCATTTTCTTCAGCCGCGAATGCGGATTGCCGTATGTTTTGTTTTGGTCAGTGTTGCATTTGCGGGACTGGCAATTGATAACAGTCGCACCTTTCAGACGCTTGGCCCGCAATTATTGAAACTGCGAGGTGAGAGTACATCGGAACGCTTCTTGGCTGTGCGTTCTGCTTACCTGTTCATGTACACTGCCAATGATTGTCGGCCACCCCTCAATGTTGAGTTGATTTCTCACCACCCCAATGGGATCGATCCGAGAGCAGACCAGGTTCGGAAGCTCGACCCCGAGATGCCGTTCGCCGGAGCTTGGGAGGAATTGTCGAGTGGAATCATTGTGATCCCCTTCGGGGCATCTGACAAAGTACCGGGGAACTGGCAGAAGATCGCTGAGATTCGGCGTTCGAAGTCGATGATCTATGATTACGGTGCTCGTTTGGGTGGTGTCTTTGAGTACGTGTTTAATCGCAGTCAATCGAAAAAAGATTTGGCAGTGTTTCGAGTTGATTGACTTTTGGTGGTGGGCATCTAGGTCGCCTGCCTTGGAAACCTATAATTGAATCTAGCGTTCAAACTCTCTGTGCCTACTGATGATCGTAAACAAACTTAAAAAGCTGCGAAGAATGTCGTGGCCAGAAGTTCAATGCCGAATCGCGAAGAAAGTGAATCGTCGCCAGGAACGGCGTTGCTGGCAGCGAGCTTCGATGGGGAAGGGGCTCCGAGTTTCATTCGCCGGTGAGAATCTGCTCGCGAGTTGTTCCCAGTTGGTGCCTGGTTCACACCCGAACAATCAGCATTTACTCGATCGTTCTGAAGCCTTGAGTTCGATGCAGGCACGAGCGAAGCGGAACAGCGACCTGATTCTTAGATCGAACTGGACGATGTTGGGGCATTCATTTGATCTTTCAGGTCAGATTGACTGGCACGCTGACCCGCGTACCGGTTATGGCTGGAATCGCACTTTCCATGGTGACCTTCCCTTGTACGGGATCGAAGGTGAAACAGATGTTAAGTATCCGTGGGAATTGTCGCGACATCAGTTTACTTGCGAATTAGCCCGAAACTTTCAATTGAATGGTTGCACTCAATCTGCTCAGCGGGCTCGACAACTGATGCTTGACTGGATTCAACACAATCCGTTGTACGAGGGTGTTAACTGGACCAGTGGATTGGAAGCTGCCATGCGTTCCATTTCCTGGATCTGGTCATTGGCCCATTTATCGTCATGGGATGGTTGGTCTGAAAGGGACCTCGAGCTCGTGGGACGCTCGCTATGGGAGCACGGACTGTATCTAAGCAATAACTTTTCTTTTTACTCCAGTCCTTACAACCACTTGATTGGTGAGGGGACAGGCTTGCTTTATGTCGCAGCAATTTGTGACGCAGGCGATTGGATGGAGAAAGCTCGCCATGTTTTGTTGAGTGAAGGACCTGGCCAGTTTTATGATGACCGCTTCTGTGTCGAACAGGCAGTCGGTTATCACTACTACACGCTCGGTTTTCTTTCTCTGAGTTGGTGTGCTGCAAAAGAGCTTGGGAGCCCATTGGACAAACTCAGTTCGATCATTCACGAAGGCTACCGTGCCGGCTTGCAATTTCGCCGCCCTGACGGAACCTGGCCCGCAATCGGCGATCTAGACTCTGCCCGTTCGATTCCCGTGCACCCGACAAACTACTGGTCGTTTGATTCAATGCACAATTTGGCTGCGGCGATGTTCAATGATCCGGACTCAAAGATCGGCACAGTGGAAAGCACAGAGGAGTTGCACTGGATGCTCGGCTCAGCGGGCATGGAGAGTTGGCAGACGCTAGGCTCGACCTACAGCCCAAATCGGGAATGTCTGCTGTCGGATTCCGGATATGCGATTGCTAGTGATGGTCACGATTGGATGTTAATGGATGCCGGTCCAATCTCGGCAGGCCTGTTTTCAGATGCGACTCCTTCGACCGCTCACGGACACGCTGATACGCTGCAAGTTCTCTACCAAACTGGTGGAGCGGACCTGCTGGATGATGCGGGGATGCCGTATTACGGCGGTGAACAAAATTGGATCAACTTCTTTCGCGATGTTGGTGCGCATAATACAGTTCAGATAAAAGGTGCCGAGATGGTTCGGCAGGCGGGGCGACTCGCTTGGTCAAATGAAGTTGCTAGGCCAAAACTTGAAGTTGATTTTCAGCAGGATCTCTGGCTCGCCTGGGGCCAATTGAAGTGGCCTGGCGTCACTCACGAAAGAAGCGTTTGCTGTCTTCCCGGACAGGGGATTTGGATTGCTGATTGGATCGAGTCAGATCGGCCGAGAACAGCCGATTGGTTTTGGCAGCTGCCGGTTCATTGCGAAATTGAGCATGACAAGGTTCGCATGTTTGATGGCCAATACTCTCTGAATCGTCGTTCCTCGAACGTCGAATCCACAATGGATTTGTCGTCAGCAACTGCAGGGAACCCTGCGGGATGGCGTTGCCACGCCTACGGCGATTCACTTGAAGCGACACGGTTGAGGGTTTCCGAAACCGTCAACGGAAAACTACTTGTCCTCACGTCCCTTGGATCTACTGATCGTTCAAAACTCGGTTATCAACTCGGTGACACTCAGCTATTTGAGGATGCTCGTCAAGCTGATAACTTGGGGCACAAGGTGAAGCAGCGAAACGGTTACTGGATATTTCCCGCCCAAGTTTCTGCATCCGAATCATGAAACGTATTGTGATGAAGTCTGGTCTGCCTGATTCCCCCCCAATCTCCTCAAAAAGGTCTGCCGCCCTGCTTGGCAGCGGTGACATTG
>JAYZAR010000010.1:0-14943 GCA_036339635.1 Planctomycetota bacterium
TCGGCGTCTTTTCCGCCCAAATCGATTATGCAAAGGCGGTTAATCCGGTAAAAATTGGAATTTGTCATGGGAGAGTTGGGTGGTCACTGAAAGCTGAGGAAAACGGGACTGTCGCTCTTCAATGAAGTTGTTGATTTTGAGTCTAAAAAATTCGTGAGGAATCTTTCGAACTCCCACAGATTTACGGCCGCCCGTGTCGATGGGTGAATCATACCGACCGAGCGGTCGGCTTGATTCTTCTGCCGAAATCACCGCTGCCGGGCTCAGTAGAGAATCATAAAAACCTCAAGACAGCCAGCGGTGGTGATGCCATGCCTGAATCAAGTTGCCGTCCGACCCCGGGGTTTGATCCTCTGCTGCAAGATTATGGTCCTCTGCCGGGTCTGATTGGATCCCTCCGCAAAAAACAGCAACAGGCTCAAGCGGAACGGAGTGGCAGCTCCCATCCCGGCGAAACCGATCACGACAATGACAAGCTTGAGAGCATTCAATCCCTCGACACCAGGAAAGTCAGGAACGCGTCCGAAGCTACTGGCCCTGCCCCCTTTTGAATTTCGGGCATTCTGAGGATTCTGAACTCGCGTCACAATGCTGGCCTTCTTGCGAGATTCTGAACTCCTTCCGAGATGCTGGGGAACGCAGTTCATCAGCCTCTCTGGCCAAATGGTCAGTGGTGACTTTAATCTGCCTATGGTTTCTCATAATCGGCGATGATTCCGCCCGACCGCGGCTGCAGCTTGTGGCGGATTGGAGTTTTTGCTGTGCTGGGACTTGCGGAGTGTGCTGGGACTTGCGGGGCGCATTTGTTTAAATGCGTGCGTGTTGAGGGCCATTGGGCGGGAGCCTCGATCTCACATCGATCGCTGGGGAATCGGCTGACCCCATTGATCTGATCTTTCGCTACGATAACAGGGTTAACCTCTTACAGGAGAGATCCGTGTCGCAGTCGCGATCGTTATTCGAAGAAATCGAGCAGCAGAACCTTCAATCGGCCCAGCCTTTAGCGGCACGGATGCGACCGAGAACGCTTGCTGAGTTTGTAGGTCAGCAACATATCTTGGGCCCCGGAAAGATGCTGCGGCGGATGATCGATTCTTCGCGGCTTGGTTCCATTCTGTTGTCGGGCCCACCGGGCAGTGGCAAAACCACGTTAGCGCATCTTCTGGCGACAGAGACCAGCAGCGAATTGCGAATCCTCAGCGCGGTTAGTAGCGGTGTTAAGGAAGTGCGCGAAGTTTTGGCTTGGGCTGGCGATCTGATCGCAACCGGTCAACCACGCCCGCTACTTTTTATCGATGAGATTCATCGATTCAGCAAGAGCCAGCAGGATGCGCTGTTGCCCGATGTCGAGGCTGGCGTTGTTTCGTTGATCGGCGCGACAACGAGCAACCCATTTTTTGCTGTCAACGCAGCTTTGCTCAGTCGCAGTCAATTGTTTCAACTTGAATCGCTCACTCCCCAAGATGTGATGGAGCTGTTGCAACGCAGCCTGGATGATTCCGAACGAGGTTTGGCAGCGATGAAGATTCGCGTCGATCAACAAGCGCTCGAACACTTAGCCGATGCCTGTGAAGGTGATGCCCGCCGTGCGCTAACGGCATTAGAGGTGGCCGTGCTGAGTTGTCAGCACGATGGGACCGATGTGACGCGCGAGGTTGCTGTCGAATCGCTCGGGAATCGCATTAGAGGATATGACGGCAGCGGGGACGATCATTTTGATCTCGCCAGTGCCTTGATCAAAAGTATTCGGGGCAGCGATGTCGATGCGTCGATTTATTGGCTAGCTCTTATGCTAGAAGGTGGCGAGGACATTCGCTTCCTCTGTCGAAGATTGGTCATTCTGGCCAGTGAGGACATCGGCAACGCAGATCCGCAGGCTTTGGGGATCGCTGTCGCGGCGATGCAGGCCTGTGAATTTGTTGGTTTGCCCGAGTGTCAATTAACACTCAGCCAAGCAGTGTCGTATTTGGCGTTATCGCCGAAAAGTAACGCGGCAACGCGAGCGATCGGCAACGCGAGGCGGGATGTTCGCGAAAAACAGATTGTTCCGATTCCCAAGCATTTGCGTTGTGGTCACTACGCGGGGGCCCGTCAATTGGGACATGGCGAAGGTTATGTGTTTTCGCATGACGCTGAAGATGGTATCGCCAAGCAAGAATACCTAGGCGTCGACCGGACCTACTACGAGCCGGTTGATCGTGGATTTGAATCCGAGTTGCGGAATCGTCTCGATACGATCCGCAAAATAATTCATGGTGGGAATGAAGCCTAAGTTTTCCGTTCGATTCGCGAACTGAACACCACTTGCAGTCGTTTTACGGGTGGCTGCCCAGGCGAACCGTTGCCGTGACGGGCGAGTGGTCAGAGGGATAGCGGCCGTCTCGGTGTGTGCGAACAATGGCCGCCCGTTGAATCTCCGTTCCAGATTCAACGAAAATGTAATCAATCTTTTTTCCATCTTTGCGTCCCTCGAACCCGCCTCCAGTACCGACCATTTTTTCATTCGGATGCAATTCCCGGAACGTGTCCACAAGCTTGATCGGGCTTGGCGGTTGAGAGTCCCCACCCTTCAAGTAAAGAATGACAGGGTTGTCTTCGTCGGCGTTGAAATCGCCCGTTAATACAAAGGGATTTGCGTGGGGCCGGTCCTTAATATGTTGGGCAATCAGTTGTGAGGATCGGAGCCGAGCATTTTGGGATTCGTGATCAAAATGGGTGTTGTAAACATAAAATAGATGGCCTGTGTTGATTTCTTTCAGTCGTGCCCAGGTGCAGATTCGCAAGTAACGATTTCCCCAGCTTCGAGATTTGACATCGGGTGTGTCAGAGAGCCAGAACGTTCCTGATTCCTCTGGCGTAAATCGATGCTTGCGGTAAAGAATCGCTGAGTACTCACCTTGCTGGTTGCCATCGCGACCCTCGCCCAATTCACCAAACTCAGGAAGACGTTTTTCGATTTCGTCCAGTTGAAAACGGAAAGCCTCCTGCAAGCCGACGATGTCTACGTCCGATTCTGCAATGACATCACAGACGAAATCCTTACGTCGGTCCCAGGCGTTGTCGCCATCTCTGGCTCTACCGTTGCGAATGTTGAAACTCATTACGGTAATTTCGATGGCAGAATTTTCGGAGGTGGATTGCTTGCCAGTTGGTTCTTGCGAAGTGCCAAGCGATGCTGCTCCAAGGATAAACACCATCATATAAGCATGCTGAATCCACGGTTTCATCATGGTTTCTTTTCGGTTGGCCACGCGATCATTTGTTGACTTTGTGATTTGCATCAGAGTTGTAGTGCGAATCGGTTATTGTGCGAGTGAATTTCTATGCCGCAGCTGGCAGGTTCGCGTTGCGAGACGCTCGTTTCGTTGTCGCGCCTGCGTTGGCGATAGTGTTCGTTTGCTTTCCTGCTAACGCTAATGCCTCGACTCATCTTTGTCGTTGGAGCGGGCGCACGTTTGGCGGGGATTGCGTGATCCCGCTCCTCGTCTCTGCAGCTAGACGCACAGTCCAATTTTTTGAAGGACGCTTTTGTTAGTGCCTGGCAACGCCCGTGCAAGGCGATTTGATGTCATCGCCAACAGCGATGCACTCGGGAAACTGCCTCGCCAATTCATCGTTTCGAGATTAAATCCGCTGTCTGCAAGGCTGCTTTGCGTGGGGCTAATGCGGTTGTTGCAATTCCAGAAATAACTTGAGTGATGTTGTGATCGACTTGATCCGGGACGGACCATACTTTTCCGTCTGCGGCGGTCAAGTAGACACTGAACGTGCGATGTCCGGTGCCGGGACGTTCACCGATGACGTGAGCGATGATACGGTTGCCGTTCAAGCCCGCAAACAACCGCTCCCCAATTCGATAGCCGGCGCGGACGCGTCCCGAGGTAACGACGAGATGTTCCTCGGCGACGCTCAATCCAGCAATTTGCAGTTGCTGGCGAAACTGATCCAGAAACGGCAGCAGTTGATCTTCTTCTTGGATTGCCAATGCGTTTAGTCCATCTGAGATGACGATTTGAATCTCGGTTTTTCCATTTTGTTGACGGCGCAGCTGGTCGACGCGTGCCAGCGAAATTTCATCTAACTGTTCTCCGGTCGTTGGATGAAGAATGTAATCTTCTCGATCAGCAGATTGGGTTTGGATGCCAACGGCCGCAGGAATCTCGGTGATAAAATCTCGTTTCAGTTCTGCCCAGATACTTTGTTTGGCATCGTCATAGATTCTGGTAATATCGCTTTGGAGTTCGGGGGCGAGTTCCCACACCTGTGGGCCATGTTTCTCCGCGACGAAGACGCCTCGCCGGCGGACTTCGCTCAGCTGTCTTTCGCCCTCGGCCAGGATTGCTGCATCGTTTCGCTGATCCCCTTTTGCCCGCCGATATTGAAGGAAAACCCAACGTGGATCACCAAAGTGCTCGGTTGGTTTTCCCGAGTCATCAATCACTCCGAGTCGCTTGAAAAACGCCCAGGTGTCATCGTTGACGCGAGTTTTGAAGCGTTCTCTCAAGCGTACGTGATCTTGAAAACCGGTCGTCAGGTAGCCTAGCATCGGATCGATCTTGGTCGGCAGAGCCATGAGGTAAGCGGGGCCCGCCGGCATGATCTGATCGAGACACCAGTCGAGATCGTCGAGGGTCACGTCCATGTGCAGGGTCGAGCAAACGTCCAGGCCGATGCACAATCCGTGTAATTTCCCCATCACGATATCTTCGAGACAACAGCGTACCAGTTGCTCCCGCGTACGAAAAACTTCGGGACCGATAAAGCCAGCGACATCGTTTAGGTGGACCCAGGGACCTTCGCCGTCGGCTACTTCGGCTTGAGCGGCACCAACTCGCTGTTTTAAATCCCGTGCCAAACCGTACTTGCGCGATTCATGCAACAGCATGTCAAAGCCCAGTCCATGGCCGTTGGTGAAATCGGCACCCTGTCCCGTTTCGAAATAGAGACCAAAGCGTCCTCTCCGCTGGTCCGCATAGGCAGACAATTTCTCAACGCTGGTATCGAAAGTGGCGTTGGAGTCATCGCAGCCGCCAATACTTTGAAAAAACAGTTCTGTGGATCCCGGCTGTGCTCGTTCCACCTCCGATTGGACATCGATGTGAGCGAGGACGCAGTGGGGCATCAGGTCATCGATGCCAAAGGTCACCAGTAATTCTTGCAACGCGAGTTCGATGGCTGTGACCGATTTTGGATCACTGGATACCGGGTTCGTGCCAAGAAGAACATCACCTACGGCATAAGACCAGCCGTCGAGAACCTGCCAGAGAATGTCCTCCACGTTGTCGGTCGGTGAGTTTGGTTGAATCCGTGCGCCGAGATAGCCCTCCTCACCGATCATAGTGCCAGGCAACGGGTTGAAGACTTTTGCGCCGATGCTGGTTAATTCATCGTTGGTCATCAACTTACAGACGCATCCAATGACATCGCTGGATAGGCCCGGCATTAGTTGTTTGATCGCTCCTTGGTTCGATTTGAGCAAGAAACTCTTCAGGCCACCGAGGGTCAGGTCAGGACGTTGTTCCAAACGAACGGCCCGTATCCCGGATTTCTGAACTTCGTCTTGGTGAAGCGAGTGCTCATCGATTTCTTTCAGCGATGTATTGGCGAGTAGCGTCCGCGCGTGTTGGCGTGAGGTTTCGTCAGCGGCTGCTACGCCGATGGCAGCGTCACCTTCTTTGAACTCGTTTGCTGCCCCAAGCACCTGTGCATAGAGCTCTGGGTCGTGCTTCCCTTTGATTCGTCGAATAAATTCAAAGACCCCTTCCTGCACGTTCGGAGCCGGAATGGCTGGGGCTGCTGGCACTGCCGCGGTCGCAAGCGATGGACAAGACCACGGAAGCGAGATGATCGTTCCGCCGGCGGCCCCAGCGACTAAAAATACTCTACGGTTCATCATTGCCGACATTCCTTAAAAGTATCGAATTGCCAGCTTTATCATAGTCGATCTGACTTCCGTGCATGGCTCAAACTTTCTCTGAATCACAGAGGCAGCGACCCGAATGGTGGAGGCCTTTATCGTCGTTCAAGCTGAGTCGCTTTGCGGTGGTTTGGGTCGGCGGATTAACGCGATCGAGCACGCTCCTTCGAGTTTTCGGATTGCTGGGTTTGACGTCACAGGATCACGGATCGTTGGACGCTCAAATACCTTGTGTTTCTCCGTTAAGCCTGTGCCTATCTGCGTAGTATGCAGACGGCTGTGATGCGTTTGAAGAATGCTCAGTTCGTAGTGGCTTGAACAAGTCTTTGCGGTGGGTCCGTTCGACGCGATGTGCGGATCCTGGCTGCGGGCGGCAGTCTATATACGGGTATCCGTCGGTATGCGGGCGTCAGTGGTGTCGAAGAAAGCCCGGAAATTCTAGATTTCCATCAAAAAAATTAGTCTGGGTTTTTTTTCGCCATCGCAATCGATGGAATCGGCCTTTAAGGCGTCTGCCACCCAGGCTCGGCTACTACGAGTTATGTTTCCAGATCAATGATTATTCCATACGGCACCGACGCCCCCGTTTACCATCTGCCATTCACCACCATTGGTGTCATCGTTCTCAATACGGTGATCTTCCTGGTGACCGGTATGGGGCATAACCCTCAATACGATTGGTTGGCATTGCAGTTTGATCAGGTCAACCCAGTGCAGTGGATTACGGCTGCGTTCATGCATGGATCGTTTGGTCACCTGATCGGAAACATGATTTTTTTGTGGTGCTTTGGCTTGATCGTGGAGGGCAAGCTTGGTTGGTATCGCTTCGCGATGCTTTATCTTGGTTTAGCGTTGGCCGATGGAGCGGTTGGTCAGGTACCGATGTTTTTGTTTTCCAGTCATGGTGGGCAAGCTGTCGGAGCATCCGGCGTCATTTTCGCCTTGATTGTAATTGCGATGATTTGGGCGCCGAAGAACGATATCCAGGTTTTTTACTGGTGGTTTTTTTTCTTCGTGGGAACGGTTGAAGTTTCCGTTCTTACGGTGGGGTGGTTTTTCCTTGCCTGGGAAATTCTTACCGTCTTTTTGGTCACGGGATTGTTCGGCTTGCAAATGTCTTCGGCGGTGTTGCACCTGTTGGGCGCGTCGGTAGGCGTTCCGTTTGCGGTTTATATGCTGCAAACAAAACGTGTTGATTGTGAAGGTTACGATTTGTTTACTCAAATGGGTTGGTCGACCGGAATTCGCCCTCAGCACTTCAATCTGCTCTGGTTCTTGGGCTATTTCTTCAAGCCTGCGGTAATCAATTCAGCAGGACATGATTCACTGTGCAGCGATTTACCGGCCTCATCAAATGCCATTCAAAACAAGGCAGAAACGCAACATTCAAATCAACAGACTGAGGTTGTCCGCCAACCGGCCGATTCACCGTATCAACCTCTATTCGGCAAGCCGGCTGCGCTTGCCAATCGTGATCCTTGTGCGGATGCCTTGCATTACTTTACGATCGCCGTTGAGTCACAGCAAAGTCAGCCAGCAATCAGCAGAATGCGTGAGCTGCAACGGGGTAGATGGATCGCGGCGATCCCAGAATCAACCCTGCTTCGTTACGTCAGGTTGCTCTCTCGCGAAAGCCGGCACGCGGAGCTGTTGGTCCCGCTTCAATTATTGGTGATGCGGAAATCACGCTATGCCAACGATGCGTGTTTGCAAATGGCAAGAATCCAGTGGAAGTATTGTCAGGATTCGGAAGCTGCGATCGACTCGCTCAAGAAAATGATTCCTCCGATGTCGGATCGAGCGAGCCAGCACCGAAGCAATCTGTTGCGAGAGATTAACTCAAGCTCGACGTCGGATTGAAGCTTGGGTATCCCTCGGCCATAACGAGATGATTGATTTGAGTTTTGGGCTCACGTCTATCGGCACCGGTCGGTTGTGTCTGAAGAATGCAGCTACACTATCTGCGGTTGATAAGGGTGATTGCGCTATTTGAAATCGGGGCAGCTCAGAGACCGATTTTTTGCGAAGGGAAGTTTGATGGCAAATTGCAACGAAAACCTGGGAAGCGATCGCATCGGTGCTGTTTTGGGCAGGGAGCGAAGGGCTTTCATGCGGAATGGAGTGTTGGTGTTGGCGGCGGCGTCGCTCAGTCAAAGCGAACTCTTTGCCAAGAGACCTGCGGAGTCGTTGAGGATCGGTCTGATAACCGATTTGCATCATGCTGACAAGCCGGCCGCAGGAAGCCGACATTATCGCGAGACCCTTGGGAAGTTAAACGAGGCGGGGCAACAGTTTAAGCAGCAGTCAGTTGATTTTGTTGTCGAGCTGGGGGACTTGATTGATGCTGCCGATTCGGTCGATGTCGAGCTGAAGTATTTGCAGACGGTGAATCGTGAGTTTGCCAAAATTTGTGAAGATCGACATTACGTGCTCGGAAATCACTGTGTCGACACATTGACCAAGAACGAGTTTTTGGGTGAAGTCGGGCAGCGAAAATCGTACTATTCGTTTGACCGTGGTGGCATGCATTTCGTTGTATTGGATTCTTGCTTCCGCAGTGATGGGCAACCGTATGGGCGAAAAAATTTTCAGTGGACGGATGCCAATTTGTCCGTTGAGGAGTTGGAGTGGTTGAAGGCTGACTTGAATGCCAATGAGAAGCCAGTGATTGTGTTTGCCCATCAACGTCTGGATGTTAAAAACAACCACGGTGTCAAAAACCAGGCCATGGTCCGTTCGATTTTGGAAGCGTCACAGAATGTGATCGCGGTTTTTCAGGGGCACAGTCACAAGAATGACATCAATCAAATCGGTGGGATTCACTACTGCACATTGGTAGCCATGGTGGAAGGATCTGGCGCCGAAAATAGCGGCTATTCCGTCATGGAAGTCGATCCGCGTGGCACGATTCGCCTAACCGGTTTTCGGAAGCAAAAAAGTCGCCTATGGGAATCCTCGGCCTGATCCGACCGTTTTGACAGCGTGCCGAACAATCCATCGATTTATGCTTGCGGATTCGTGCTCCCGCGAATTTTGCTTGTCGCAAAGTCCGTCGGATACATGGCGCTTGTTCGACGCGTTTGTCCGCTTCGGTCGCAAATCGTTCTGAAGCGTAACTTCTGAACCCACTCGGGGCCGACGTTTGTTACGATGTCGGTTTTCCACGGGAGCAATGAGACGATGCAGACGCGAGTACTTGGTAACAGCGAACAACCGCTCAGCGTGATTGGCTTGGGGACTTGGGCGATCGGTGGTGGTGATTGGAAGTTTGGTTGGGGTGACCAAGACGAAAGTGAAGCGATTGCGACGATCCGTCGGGCAATCGAACTCGGTGTGAACTGGATTGACACGGCAGCTGTCTACGGATTCGGCAAAAGTGAGGAATTGGTCGGCAGAGCATTGGCCGAAATACCGTCGGGTCAACGCCCGTTGGTCGCGACCAAGTGTGGCCGGACAAATGCGGGTGGCGGAGAAATTGGTAAGTCGCTACGCCGCGAAAGCGTGATTGCGGAATGCGAAGCAAGTTTGAAACGCTTGCAAGTCGATTGCATTGACCTCTATCAAATGCACTGGCCAGAACCAGACGAGGAAATCGAAGAAGGCTGGCATACGCTGGTCGATTTAAAGCAGCAGGGCAAAGTTCGTGACATCGGCGTCTCCAATCACAGTGTAACGCAGATGCAACGGCTGCAAGCGATCCATCCGATTACGTCGCTGCAGCCCCCATACAGCATGCTCGCGCGCGACGTGGAAGCAGAGATCCTGCCGTTTTGTCAGGAAAATAATATTGGTGTTGTTTGCTACAGCCCGATGGGGAAAGGTCTATTGACCGGGGCGTTCGATGCTGCGCGGGCCGCGTCATTGTCGGCGAAAGATCATCGAAGTCGGGATCCACGTTTTCAATCCCCACAGCTGGAAATTAACTTGCAGTTTGTGGCTGGGTTAAACAAGCTTGCCAGCGGTTTGGGCTGGACAGTGAGTGATGTCGCGATTGCGTGGGTGTTCCGATTACCGGCGGTCACCTCGGCGATTGTTGGCGCACGTCGCCCCACCCAGATTGAACAGACGGTCGATGCGGGGACGCGAACCATCGATGAGGCGACGGTTGCCGAAATCGAGTCATTGCTCGTCACCCGTCAATTGGCACTCGACGCCCTGGAAGGCGTCGCGCAGGCTCGCGTATAACAAGCTGGCTAGAACGAACTGGAATAAGTCGTTTTGATTCAGGGCTGACGCCAACGGATTCTGTTGAGGCAAGAAAACCCTCCAGCAGTGGAAGGGGAAAGAGATTGATCGTTTGATGCCCGGATTCGCAGAAGCCCTGTCAACGCTTGCCAGCACCTGGGGTATATCGGTTGTGGTGATCGGTACGGCGTTGGGGATTTTTGTTGGTGCGATTCCCGGTTTGACCGGTACGATGTTGATCGCACTCGTCTTGCCTTTGACTTACGGCGCGGATCCATTGTTGTCGATGGCTTTCTTGATCAGCATTTATGTCGGCGCGGTGAGTGGTGGCATGATCACGGCGACTCTATTAAGAATGCCTGGAACACCGGCGTCGATCATCACGACGTTGGACGGCTATCCGATGGCCCGCAACGGGCGTCCCGGTCGCGCGCTCGGGCTGGGGGTTGTTTCGTCACTGGTTGGCGGCACGATCTCTTGGTTTTTCTTGGTGATGTTGACCAGCCCCATCGCAAGGCTGTCATCCGAATTCGGTTTCTTTGAGTACTTTTCGCTGGTCATGATGGCGCTTGTGTTGATCGCGACGATCGGTGGTGGGTCCCTCGCGCGGTCGCTGTTCTCCGGTGTGCTTGGCATTTTTCTGGCGATGCCCGGCGTCAACGTCGCAACCGGCCAAACGCGTTTGACGTTTGGGATCACGGAGATGAACGATGGCTTTCAATTGTTGCCAGTGTTGATTGGTTTGTTTGCGGTAAATCAGATTCTTCGTGACATCTATCAAATTGAGCAGACGGATGAACGCATTCAGTTAGGTGGAGAGTCTGTTCTGATTCGTTTTGCCGATGTGATGAAGCAAGGCGTGAATCTGATTCGTTCCTCGGTGATTGGAACCTGGATTGGGATTTTGCCCGGGATCGGGGCGAATATCGGTTCGGTTGCTGCGTACAGCGTCGCCCGCAGTTTCTCTAAAACTCCGGATCAATTTGGGAAAGGTCATGAGGAAGGGATCGTTGCTTCCGAAGCAGCCAACAATGCGACAATCGGCGGTGCACTGATTCCGTTGATCGCGATGGGGTTGCCCGGGAGTGTGGTCGAGGCAGTGTTGCTGGGGGCATTAGTGATTCATGGATTGCAGCCGGGACCGAGATTGCTGGAAGAGAGTCCAGCGATGGTTTATACGATCATGGGCGCGATGCTGATTGCGAATATCGTTATGGCGTTAATCATGCTTGGTTCCGTTCGCTGGCTGGCACGAGTGGTTCACATTCCTAGGTCGTTCTTGTTGCCGGTTATTCTTTGTTTTTGCGTGATTGGTTCCTTTGCTTTATCGCACCGCCTGTTTGACGTTTGGGTGATGATCGGGTTTGCAATTTTGGGATTCTCGATGGAGACGGTTCGGATACCTTTGCCGCCATTTATCATCGGCTTTGTGCTCGGTCCGATCGCGGAAAAGAACTTGAGTCTAGGGCTGCAGGCTTCGGGTGGAAGCTATTTGCCAATTGTGACCAGTCCGTTGTCGCTGCTGTTCATTGCGATTGCGGTCGTGATGTTGGTCGGTAGCTCGTTGAGAGGGCGGGTTGCGCCGGCAAATGGAGGAGAATTCGAATGAAGATCAGGTGGATTCTTTGGCACCTTGCCACGTCCGTTGCGATCCTGTTTTTGGTTGGCTGGTGGACGATGCAACTTGGTAGCTCCACCGGTAGTCCGTTTCCCAATCAACCGATTCAGGTAGTGGTTCCTTATGCCGCCGGTGGTGGCAGCGATACCTTTGTGCGAATTCTGTCCCGAGGCATCGTCGATGAAAAACGATTGCCGGTTCCTTTGGTGATCATCAACCAAGATGGTGGCATCGGAACCATTGGTAGTCGGGAAGTTAAAGATTCAGATCCCGACGGGTACAAGATCCTGTGCCACCATAATGCGATCATTACTGCAAAGTTGGTGGGCACGGTCGATTATGGGCCCGAGGCGTTCGAGCCGATTGCGATGACCGGTGAGATGTCGATGGTGATCTTGGTGCGGGCGGATTCGCCATACCAAACGGTTGCGGATCTGCTCCGCGACGCGAAAGATCGCCCCCAGGACATTCGTTTTGCGGCCAATAAAGGTGCGCCTGCTTATTTCGCGACACTGCAGCTCGAAAAAACTCTACCTGGTGCCGAGTTGAGAATTGTGTCCTCCGGCGGTGGTGCAGATCGGTATGCCAAAATATTGGGCGGGCATTTGGACGCTGGCATCTTTTCGCTTTCGGAATACCTGGACTTTCGGCGTGGCAACGGGACACCAGCGGATCAAGATGTTCGCGCGATTGCGCTGCTTGGGCTGGAGCGGCATGAATCGATTCCCGAGGTGCCAACCGCGACTGAAATGGGCTCGCCCGTTTTGCTGAGCAATGCGAATTACTGGTGGGCACCCAAAGGAACTCCCCGAGATATCGTCGATTATTTGGCCGATCTACTGAAGGCGACGATGGAAGACGAAACCGTGCGAGCCGAACTGCGACGCATACGTGTGGATCCCAGTTACGATCGCGGAGAATCGCTGCAGCAAAGGGTCAATAAAACGGTGCAGCAGTTTGAATCAGTTGCGGAACAAAAGCAGGCGAGTCTGCCTGACTTTTCGTTGTATATGGGGCTGATTCTGGCAGGCTTGTTCGGGGCGATGTTGTTGGAATCGTTTGTCGGCAAATCAGATGCTGGCAAATCAGATGCTGGGGATTTTGTTTCCAGTCATATTCGCATGTTGCTCCGCCCAAGAGTGGCCATTGCATCCCTGATTGTGGTTTGTGGTTATGTGTCTTTACTTGGGCTGTCTTGGTTCCCGTTTGCACCTTTGACTGCGGCGATGGTGGTGACGCTAGGGGGAACAATGATGATTGGCAACCATGAGTCGCGGAGCAGAAAGGATTGGCTGGTTTTAGTCCAACTCGGCCTTCTAACCGGCTTTGGCGTGGAATGCGTTTTCACGTTGGTATTGACGACGCCACTGCCCTAGGCTTCTTCGCTCAGGGCGAGCGTGTTCGCATCGCGGCGCGAGGGCCACGAAATATCGTTCAAGCGGGTACCCATCGTGCCGCTGTTTGGGGGGCAACGTCCTAGGTGCCTTGGCGGCTTCGCAGGTCACCCCGTAAACTATCGGGATCATGAAAAGAATCATTTTTTTCGCTGTTCTAGGCAGCTTGTTCTTCGGTCGCACCTGGTGCGTTCACGCAGATTTTGGTCGGTTTTCGTTGCCCTCTACTGATGGAACGCCAGTCTCTTTCTCGACCGACCCGAGCATTCAATTGGAAGTGCTCTGTTTTTTGGGGGTCGAATGTCCGTTGGCCAAGGTTTACGCCCCCCGCCTGCAGCGAATGGCGGACGAGTTTGCCGACCGTGGTGTCCGTTTCATCGGGATCAACAGCAACATTCAAGATTCGATGGAAGAGGTTGCCCAATATGCAGCCGAGCACCAGCTTACCTTTCCAATGGCGAAGGACTATGACCGTCGCTTGGCACTACAAATGGGCGCCACGCGTACACCCGAAGTATTTGTTGTCGATCGTGGTGGCGAGATTCGATACCAGGGGAGAATCGATGATCAGTTTCAGGTCGGGGTATCGCGTAAGCGGGCAACCAAACACGATCTACGAGTCGCGCTCGAGCAATTGTTGGCCGGACAAACGGTGACCAATCCACGAACCTCTGCACCTGGTTGTCTGATTGCACTTCCCCGCCCAGCAGGCTCTGCAGGCCAAGCAACCCCTGTAGTTCAGAGCGACACTCCCGAGATCACTTTCTGTGACCAGGTGATCCGCCTGTTACAAAAGCATTGCGTTGATTGCCATCGGGACGGTGAGATTGGGCCTTTCGCGCTTGACCGTTACGAGGAGGTCCAAGGGTGGGCCGATATGTCGATGGAGGTAATCGATAGTGGGCGCATGCCGCCGTGGCATGCCAATCCAGAGCATGGTTCGTTCCGTAACTCGCGGGGGATGAGCGAAGCCGACAAGCAGGTGTTTCGACGTTGGGTCGAATCAGGGATGCCTTACGGGAAAACGACCGATTTGCCTCCGCGACCGAAATATGTACCTAATTGGAGGTTGTCGCGCGCACCAGATATTGTCTTTCCAATCAGTGATCGGCCCTTTGAATTACCGGCCGATGGTACGATCGAGTATCAGTACTTTGTGATTGATCCCCAGTTCAAAGAAGAGCGCTGGGTTCGGGCTGCTCAGGTCATTCCAGGCAATCCTGCGGTCGTCCATCATTGCATCGCGTTCACGAGGCCACCCGATGGTGGTGATTTTCGGGACATTAGTCTGTTATCGGCATATGTGCCGGGACAAATTCGTGGTGAGTTACCGAGTGGATACGCACAACGAATCGCGCCGGGGGCAAAAATTGTCCTTCAAATGCATTACACACCTACGGGGAAGCCCGAGCAAGACCTAACTCGGCTCGGATTGGTATTCGCCGATGCGGACGATGTGACTCACGAAGTTTATTCGCTCGCATGCATCAACCATGATTTCGAGATTCCGCCTGGTGTTGAAAACTACGAGGTGAACGGAGAGCAGAATTCGTTTCCCAGGAATGGATCGTTGCTCGCGATTACGCCGCACATGCACTTGCGGGGAAAGTCATTCCGGGTTGATCGCCGCAGCAGCGGTGTCTCCGAAACGTTATTGGATGTGCCGGCCTACGATTTCAATTGGCAACACAACTACGAATTGATTGATCCGTTGCCGCTCGAGTCAACCGATGAGATCTCGTTCACGGCGGTTTTTGATAATTCGACCTCCAATCCGAATAACCCAGACGCCCAGGAGTACGTCACCTGGGGAGATCAAACATGGCAGG
>JAYZAR010000011.1:0-22060 GCA_036339635.1 Planctomycetota bacterium
GTTGCACGTTCGGCGAGCCATTCGGATTTTGCCTCGCAGTAACTCATTGACTCGCGGCGTTAGCCTCAAATCAGCCTCACTGCATGATCCTGTTCGGTTATCGAAAGTAAGCGGCGGCTGCCCCACCAGAACCACCGATGAGGTTTGAAAAAAAGCTGTCGACCGTTAGTTCTAGCTCCAGCAGTGACTCATGTTGATGAACCGGGTCGGCCGGTCGAATGGGGTCGTCCAGCGTGAGCGAGGACAGGGCGGAGTTGGCATCCAAACCAAAAATATTACTGGTGGATTCGGGATCGACCAGGATTCCGCTTACAAAGCTGAAGCCTGTGGTTTGAGCGATTCCACCGGATCCTCGTATCTTGGATACAACCGACTTTCGGATAGGCGTGACGTCTTCAAGACCGAATGTTTCCAAGATTCCGATAGAGCTGTTTTGCAGATTCGAATCCTCCGCCCTGAGGCACGTGGACATCAAGACCAAGCAGCAGCTGATGGATGCCAATCGGATTGAACCGACAGGCAAACGCCCGTTGAGATTGAAAATTTTCATGCTGTTTCTGCCAACGAATTGCGGAGGTGTTGAGAATGCCTGAAAAAGTTTTCGGCCGACGTCGGATTGCTGGAAGATTGAAACGTTTCGGAAAGCTGTCAAAGCTATCTTTGCAAATCACGTTTTGCTGGTAGGTCGGAATGCGCCGCCAGACGGGTAGGACGAATCTGCTACGTTTGGGATGTTGCCTATCATGAATCTCTTTGATAACACTGCCTCCGCAGAAAAAGCAGGCGGCATCATGCTGTCCCAAAGATGATGGGCGCGCCCTTCACTGCCAGGCGGCAAGTCCCACCAGCATCAGTTGCCAGGGACCAGGATGAGCTTCATCGGCGTCTCGGTAGTGAGTAAACACGGGACGATCATCGGACTGGGCTGAACTGTCAAGTAGCGAGGCCAAACCTGCAAACGACCAAGGCTTGCCGCCAATCCGGTAAAAATAATCAAGGGAAAATTATCGACAGCGACGTGCTTGTCAGTTCCGCTGAGATGTATCCCAGTCAAACGCTTGTAGGCAAGCCAATTGTCGCGTCTAAGACTTTTCTGAACTTTTCTGAGTATTTTGAACCGTGCGTTCCGGCGAATCAGGTCACTTTGCGTCCGCTTAGTACTTTCGAGATTAGTGGTACTACGATTTACAATTCTTCCTAAATTCATGATTTTGATAGGAGTATTCCAATTTCGAAAAAAGCGGCGAAGGCACCCGAGAGCGATTACGGCAAATACACGAATTGGAGCAAAGCTCTGAAGCGTCTCAACGAAGGCAACGAACGTTCCAAATCAGGTAAACTGCAGCACGCGAACTAGTTGTCGGGAAATGTGGACGGGAAAGCGGGAGCCGTGGTATACCGTCCTTTCATGTGCCGACAGCCGTGTGACTCCAGAGACAGCTTTGGATACAGGTATTGGTGAGCTGTTCGTCGTTCGGGTTGCCGGGAACATTGCGAACGCTTCGTCGATTGCCAGCATCAAGTATGCGGCGGCGAATCAGAGTTCAGTTTAAGTTATCGTCGTAGTGTGAGACGAATGTTGTGATGCGGTCGGCGCAGCTTTGAGTCTTATGGAGTCCGCGAAATCCGCACCCAGCCCAGCCCCAGCACCTCGTTGGCCACATCACGCCAGCATTGCAGAAGAAGCCCTCAGGGAAGGATGCGATGGCTGGTCATTTGCGAAAAAATGCACGCCTAGCGGCCGCTGATTTTGTGTCTCGATCCAAGATTATCCAGGATTCAAAACTCTCATCCGTTCCAGCATACTATCGATTGAAGAGCGGGGACGTAGTTTTTCTAGAGTGACTTCATCGCGATTTCCAGAGCAACAAGCGGCTCGGATTCGATTGTAGCCATTGGTTTGGAAGGCTAGTTTGCTATTCGGGGTTGAAGGCCGCTATTGGTGTAAAACGAAAATTAAGGCTCTGGGAGGACGTGTGCAAGTAATTCAAGCATGCTCGCTTTCGGGTGAGGACGCTCGCAGAAGCAGAGCGTTCGCAGGAACATTGTCGACGCAACCGCACACGCCAGTTCTATCTCGATTGACCAAGGGCCATCGGTAAAAAGTCACACCTTCGCGATTTTTATGGTTCGGCTACGTTTTTTTTGACCCGATGTGGCGTCATGGGCAGCGTCCTCAGGGGAGGGCTTGCGCTTCGAACGAATTCCCTTCACTCGGGGTAACCTCTAGCGGGAAGGAATCTGGCTCAAAATAGGCGGTCAGATTCACCGCCGCTGGTAAGCGTGGGTGACTTGATGGTGCTCGTGGTGCAAAATCAAAGGCACACCGTTGAGTGATCCACCGACTTTTGGCCAATCGCCGCCGCCAGTAGCCCTATCTCGTCTTAGACATCGGCGAAAAGAGATGTCCACGAATGTGGATAATGAATGGTTTCTGTGTGTGGCGGGTCGAGGCACCATTGTTGCCTGGTTTCTCCCGGAAGCATCGCAATGCGCGGTGGCTGGCCACATTTATCCAATCTCACCTGCGTCGCATGCCCATAGCGCTGCATTGCCTTGCTGACTCGATAATTAACACCCGCCAAGGGTGCGCATATCTTTCGGATGCCATTTGAATGGATAGCTCTGACGACAAAAGAGATCGCGTGCTGAAAGCAGCGTTGGAGTGCCGTACGGAACTGATTGCCTACGCGCGTTCGCTGCTTGGAAACTACGCTGCGGCGGATGACGTCGTGCAGGAAGCGATGCTCGTTGTCGTCAAAAAGTATAGCCAGTTCCAGGAGGGGACATCGATGCTCGCTTGGTGCCGATCGATTGTACGTATCGAAGTGCTGCGGGCGAAACAGCGGCATCAACGCGAGAGGACGCTAGCAGAGCGTCTGTTGGATGATGCAATCGAATCGGCCTTTGGCCAGTTTCAAGCGGCTAGGCGACACGACGAAACAGAGTCTTACCGCGAGGCGGTGCGGCGCTGCTTGGAACGCGTGCCGGCACGCAGCCAAGGCGTGTTGAGAGCTAGGTTTGCCAGCGAGCTGAGTTATCAGCAGATCGGTGATCGGCTCGGAATGACCATCGAGGCGGTGCGGAAGGCGCTGTTTCGACTGAAGAAGCAAGTACGTTCGTGTGTAGAAATAAGTTTGAGGGATGCACAATGAACGATAGAAACAATTGGGAAGAACTGATTGATCGCCACTTGCGTGGCGAATTAGAGGAAGCCGAGAAAGAGAATCTCGCAAGATTGCTTGACAGCGACGCTGCCGCGCGGAAGGGCTTCGTTGAGCATGTACAGTGGGATACCGAAATCTCGGAAGCGCTGCGTGAAGGAACTCATTCATTTCACGACATGGAGCATCTGGTTGCCGAGCAATCAGCACGGAAAAGCGAGGGGACGATGCCGAGCAGTTTCCTACGGACGATGCTCGGGTTCGCAGCGGTGATCATCGTCGCTCTTTCAGCTGGTTTGATATACCAACTCGCTCAAGCCAACGGCCGGAGCTTCGAGATAAGCAGCACTGCAGAACCGCCCCGGGCTCCCGACGATTCAATCGCCAAGATAACCGGCTTAAGTGGAGCGTTGATTTGGACGGGTGACCGCGGGCAGATCGTCAGGGGCATCTCCGTTGGGACGAAACTTGCGGGAGGAACCATCGAAGGTTTGGCGCCCGATTCGTGGTTCGAACTGCAGTTCCGTGACGGTTCAACCGTGATGATATCTGGAACTTCTTTGTTGACTTTCGCGGACGTTGACCAGAAGAAGCTGCGACTTCGTGAGGGACGCCTTTCCGCCAGCGTCGAACCTCAACCAGAGGACAAGCCGATGTTGATCCAAACAAGATCAGCCGTGTTGGAGGTGTTGGGTACGCAGTTCGACGTCGAAGCGGACCTCGCTTCAACCATGCTCACCGTGAGCGAGGGAAAGGTCAAATTTAGGCGACTCAGTGATGGTAGCGAAGTCGATGTTCCCGCCAAGTATCACGTCACGACGGATACAGATGACGATTTATCTCCGGCGCTCATACAGAACTCGGTTCCTGTTTGGAAAAGCCGGCTTCATCTGAGGCGTGGAGGCTACGGGAAGTGGTTGCCTGCAACGCGGCAGCGGGCGGCTGCTCAAAAAGCGATCGCCCTGGTGCCGCCGGACAACCCCAACGCCACGCTTTATCTGCTAGGGATTCCGGTGCCTCGCAGTGATGGTCCACCGGTGGTGGTCAGATCGGATGCGCAGTTCGTTGTCCGCGGTCGCTTAGACAAACCATCCAGAGTTTTTTTTGGCATTGCGGTGTCGGATGCGGGTGGCGAATTCGCTGGAAAGTTTCGCGGCGACCTTGGCAGCCAGCAACCGATTTCTGAGCCGGACGAGGATGGTCAGTTCGAAGTCATTTATCAAGTCCGTGACTTTACGCTCGATCCGTGCGTTCGTGATCGAGAAAAGGAATTAGCCGTAAGGCCAAACGACTTGGTTCTTAACAACATTTGGGCATTCACTCACATCGGTGGTCCGAGTGGTTTGGAAGTCACAGAAGTTGAATTGATCTCGTCGAACAAAAACAAAGAGGAAAAGTAATGAAGCATGTCGCAACCTTTGCCGGAGTCGTAACCCTCTTGATTGCGAGCTCTAGTGTTCTGTTAGCAGATGACGGTGGCCTGCCGGCGAGCCAGAACCAAAGCTCTCGAGGTTCGTATTTTGTAAACGGCGAAATTCACGTGAACTCATATGGTCAGCCAGAGGGCAAGCCACTCACGACGGGGCACCACGATTTCAAGCCATCCTGGTCAAAGACAGGTGACATGTTGGTCTTTTTCCGCAGGTTGAAAAACGATCCTGATGTATCGAAATGGAAGACCGCGATCCATATCATCCATGCGGATGGAACCGGGCTGCACCAGCTCACCGATGGCACGCACACCGACTTCAATCAAACCTGGACACGCGACGGTACGAACACTCCGATTTGGAATCGCAAGAATCCAAAGACTGGTGGCTACGTGGTGATGGCCAGCAAGGTTGGTGCAAAGCCCGGTGAGGAAGTCCCTCTGACTAGCAAGGGGCATCATACTTGGGCCTATACTTGTCTTACTGACGGCCGGATCCTTGTGCGATCGAATCCATCGGGTCAACGCATGGGGTATTACCTGATGACACCCGGAAGGAATGCTAGTCCGGCGTTCGAACGCATTGATTGTGAATTAGCAAAGACGGGAGTACTTGATCGAGTCAGTCTCTCACCAAGCGAAACGAGAGTCTGCTTCGAGTTCCAACCTGGGTTCAAACGACGAGTTCCCGGACGCACGCTTTACGTCGCGGATTTTGATGCCAAGAGTCGGACGATCACCAATGCAAAGCCAATCGCGAACCAGGAAGGAAAACCAATCTGGTTCGCGTACCCGCGTTGGTCCAAAGACGAATCGTCGATCGTTTATCAGGCAGGCGGAAAGCTGTATCTCTATAAAATTGAAGACGGCTCGACGCATAAGGTCTCGACAAACGACAAAGCCGATTACCGTTATCCACACTTCGAAGACGCACCAAAGTGAAACTGAGTATTATCCCCAAGCTTCGTAGCGGTAGTCGTCAAGGATTTCAGCCGCGCAGCAGACCGAAATGCTTGCTGAGTTCCACGACTTGGCTCTTGGCGATTGGATTCTTCGTCACGCTCGCTGCATCAATTGAACGGGCCGATGCTGTCGATTCGATGGATAGGCCGAACATTCTGTTCATCGCCATCGACGATCTGAATGACTGGGTGGGGTGTCTTGGAGGACATCCACAGGCGAAAACACCCAACATTGACGCATTGGCGAAAAAGGGAGTCCTCTTTGAACAAGCCCATTGCGCTGCTCCACTCTGTAGTCCATCACGCACCGCGATCATGATGGGGCTTCGTCCATCGACGACCGGCATCTACGGCAATTTAAACTGGTTTCGCGACATACCGCAGTACAAGGACTGGGTGACGCTACCGCAATATTTCCGCAAGCATGGTTATGTCGCCTGGGGCGGCGGCAAACTGTACCATCAGGCTCACGGCAAATTCTCTGATGCGGGGGCGTGGGATCACGTCTACTCCACTCGCACCGGTGCCGTCCCGCCGCCTCAAAGCGAACGCTACAAACATGGATTGCGACCCAAGTTCGAATCCAATCCGATTCTCGCTCGGCTCATCGACTGGGGACCAACCGACGCCCCCTTGGAATCCAATCCCGATTGGAAAACCGCGGATGGAGCTGCTCAGTTTTTAAAACGCGATCACGAGAAACCTTTCTTCCTTGGCTGTGGCATCTACTTGCCACACCTACCCTGGTATGCCCCGAAGAAATTCTTCGACATGCATCCGCTAGAAGACATCGAACTTCCGCCGTACATGGCTGACGATTTCGACGACATCCCGGTCATTGGCCGTCAGATGGGGGAACGTCACATCAAGCACATTCGCGAGAGCGGCAAGTGGAAGGATGCTGTCCAGGGTTGCCTCGCGGCTGACTCGTTCGCGGATGCCTGCGTCGGCCATGTGCTTGAAGCCTTGGAAAAGAGTCGTTATCGCGACAACACGATCGTGGTCCTTTGGGGCGATCACGGCTACGACGTGGGCGAGAAAAAGATCGCGAAGTCTGCGCTCTGGGAACAGACAACGCGTACACCGCTGATCGTCTACGCGCCCGGCAAGTTGCCGTTCGGCACTCCCGCCAATGGAAAGATCTGCAAGAGCCCGATTAGTCTGGTCGATCTTTATCCAACGTTGATCGACTTATGCGGTTTACCGGAGAACACGCAACTCGATGGACAAAGCTTCGCGCCGCTGATCAAAGATCCTAACACAGACTGGCCGGTTCCCGCTGTCATCACCCACTCGCCACATTGGTACGGTCCGTGTCACGCCGTTCGCTCACGCGATTTTCATTACATCCGCTACAGCGACGGTGGGGAGGAACTGTACGATGTCAACGCCGATCCACTGCAAAGGAAAAATCTCGCGGATGAATCGACGCTTACCGACACGAAGGCTGAGCTCAGGAAGTGGATCCCGACAACGAACACGCCGCATTATCGGGGAAACACATCTGCAAGTCGCGGAACTCGTCAAGACGTTCGGCGGCTCCCCCCGGATTCACGTCCATCGCCGAAAGTCGTGACGACTTCTGCTACGACACCATCTCGCAAACGCCCGAATGTCATCACGCTCTATGTCGACGATCTTGGCTACCGTGACCTCGGCTGTTACGGCGGTCCCGTCAAGACCCCGGTCATCGACAAGCTGGCGGCCGGTGGCGTGCGTTTCACTGATTTTCACTCGGGCGCCCCGACTTGCTCTCCTTCGCGTGCCACCTTTTTGACGGGACGCCAACACTGTCGCACCGGCGTCTACTCGGTCCTCGACGAACGCTTTCACCGGATGCACCTACTGGAGAGTGAAACGACGATCGCCGAAGTGCTCCAAGAAAACGGCTATGCCACTGCTCACTTTGGCAAGTGGCACCTCGGCATGCCCGTCCAGAACCGTGAGAACCCCACGCCGGCCGATCACGGCTTTGACGATTGGTTCGGTGTCGTCAACGGCGTTGGACCCAGTCACAAGAACCCCACCAACTTTCTGCGCAATGGAAGGCGAGTTGGAACCATTAAAGGCTATTCCTGTCAGATCGTGGTTGATGAGGCTCTTGCCTGGCTCGATCAAAAACGCGATGGCGACGAACCCTTCTTCTTCAATCTCTGGTTCAATGAACCGCACGACCCGATCGCGGCACCCGACGAGATTGTTTCACAGTACGGCGCGCTCAATGAAAGGGAAGCAATCTACAGTGGCACGATCGACAACACGGATCGGGCCATCGGGCGACTTGTTCAACAGCTTGAGAAACTCGGCGAGCTCGACAACACCATCATCATTTACGCTTCTGACAACGGCAGTTACCTGCAAGAGCGAAACGGTGAGCTGCGCGGCAAGAAGGGGGCGCTCTTCGAAGGCGGGCATCGCGTGCCGGGCATCTTCTACTGGAAAGGCGGGATCCCTGGCGGTCGCGTCGAGAAGGAACCAGCCGGAGTCGTCGATCTTCTCCCCACTCTTTGTGGTCTGATCGGCATCGATAAACCCAAGGGGGTGTATCTCGACGGCTCCGATCTCACACCGCTGCTAACTAGCTCCGGTCCTTTTAACCGGCATCAGCCACTGTTTTGGATGGCTGAGGCAAACATGGTCATGAGAGTAGGTGACCACACGCTTTTCGCTTCTAGCACAGCGAAGTCGCCAATCGACTTCAAAACCGCCGATCGACTCATGCAGGAGGTCAAAGAAGTCCTTGGCGATGATCTTGAGAAAGAGCTGGGTGGAATGGATCTTCGCTCCCGCATGTTCAACGGAAAATTCGCCAATCTTGAGGCCAATCGCCTGAGGGATCAACATCGTAGATTGTATTACTTCCAGGAATCTTGGATCCCGGAACTCAAAAAGAGCGAACTTGGGCGTGTCGGTTTGTATGACCTCTCCAAGGATCTCGGTCAGCAAGACAATATCGCAGAAAAGCATCCCGAACTCGCGGCCCGATTGAAAGCACAAGCTGCTGCGATCTACCGAAGTGTCATGGCAGACGCCCCCGAATGGCCTGCCGCCGAAGAATTGGCCCCCGTGACTTCAGAAAACGGTAGCGGAGCTCGTCAGGAGTTTCGGCCTTCCGAAAAATCGAAACCACTACCCACAACCCAAAACAACGGACCGAGAGTTTCGACGACTTCCGCTACGGAGAGATCTCGAAAACGTCCCAATGTCGTCATTCTATTGGCCGATGATCTGGGATCAGGGGATCTCGGCTGTTATGGCGGGCCGGTGAAGACACCGGTTCTCGATTCACTGGCGGCACGTGGAGTCAAGTTCACCGACTTTCACGCCGGCGCGGCAGTGTGTTCACCGTCGCGCGCGACCCTGATTACCGGAAGACAGAATCTTCGCACCGGCATTTACGGCGTCCTGCAGGATCACTGGCACAACATGCATCTACTCGAGCGTGAAGTAACAATTGCGGAAGTGCTTCAGCAGGCCGGCTATGGAACCGCCCACTTCGGCAAATGGCACATCGGGATGACCTCAGGCAGACGCCAGAAGCCGTCGCCAACCGAACACGGTTTTGACTACTGGTTCGGTCTTTCGAACGGGTCCAGTCCGAGCCACAAAGATCCCGTCAACTTCTTTCGCAATGGCAAGCAAGTCGGTCCATTGAGAGGTTATTCATGCCAGCTGGTCGTAGACGATGCGATCAACTGGTTAGAGACGAAAGAAAAACCCGATCAGCCGTTCTTTATGAATATCTGGTTCAACGAACCTCACCACAAACTCGCAGCGCCGGACGAGATCGTGTCGATCTACGGAGACCTCAACGACGAAGCCGCAATTTATTCGGCCACAGTCGACAACACTGATCGCGCCATCGGACGACTTGTTGAGAAGCTCAAGGCAACAGGCAAACTCGACAACACACTGATCATCTACTCGTCTGATCATGGTAGCTACCGGTCTGATCGCAACGGCGGCTTAAATGGCAACAAGGGCTCGAACTTTCAGGGCGGCTTGCGTTCGCCCGGGATCTTCTTTTGGCCCGGTGGCTTCCGGGGAGGGCGAGTCGAGAACACGCCATCGGGATCGGTTGATTTGCTGCCGACCATCTGTGGGCTGGCTGGTATTGATCAACCCAAAGCTGTGCATTTGGATGGCGCCGACCTTTCACCTTTGCTAGTTGAGAAAGGGACGTTTAAACGTACACAACCCTTGTTGTGGCTCTCACCGTCATCGGGGCATCTAGCCACTCTGCGGGAAGGCAAGTACACACTGATGGGATACCGTGGTTATCAGTTGCCTTCGGATCAGGTCAGGAAAAACGAATTGCTACAGCAGATGGCGAAGATGGCGGGCATCGACCCGTCGCTCCCGAACTTGGGTTCCAAGGTCACCAATACCACCTTCTCTAGCCCCGAATACAACCAGCTGAAGAGCGAGTTCGTTCGTTTGAGAACTTTTCAGGAGGCGTGGATTCCAACGATTAAGGCAGGCGGATTCAGCCGGTTCGCGCTGTACGATTTGAGCACCGATCCGCTACAAAAGAAGGACATTTCAAAGCAGCGTCCGGAAGTAACTGAGCGTCTTAAGAAAACATTGCTGGCACTTTACAAGGATGTAATGGCCGATGCGCCGGATTGGGAGCCACTGGCGAACTGACGCAAACCAAACGGTATCGGAGTCGTCAAGACTTTCGGCCTTACCCGTAACCAATTGATCAAGACTTTCGGCATTTCCGCAACCATGACATCAGGCTTCTGGCACTCGAAGGGCATCTCGTGAAACGAAATAAAGATTGGCTCATCACCCTTGGTGGTTTGATGGGTTGGTTTGCAATGTTTGCAACCGCTGTAGCCGCGCCGCGGCCGAATGTCGTTGTCATCTACGTCGACGACCTAGGTTGGCAGGATATTGGCTGCTATGGCGGCCCCGTCCGAACGCCGACACTCGATCAACTCGCCGCAGATGGCGTCCGCTTTACCGATTTTCATTCGGGCTGCGCTGTCTGCTCGCCGTCGCGTGCGACCGTCATGACGGGGCGGCACCACATTCGCTCCGGTATCTATCACGTGATCAGCGATCGCGATCACGCCATGCACCTGCTCGAAAGCGAAGTTACGATTGCAGAAATCCTGAAACAGAACGGCTATGACACCGTCCATCTTGGTAAGTGGCACATGGGTCTGCCATTTGGAGGCAGGAAAAAACCGACACCTTACGAACACGGTTTTGATTACTGGTTTGGGACCGAAAACACGGCCCACCCCAGTCATAAAGATCCGGTGAACTTCCGTCGGCACGGTAAGCCGCTGGGAAGAATCGAAGGCTACGCCTGTCAGATCGTGGTTGATGAGGCCATCTCATGGCTGGAGAAGGAACGACAAAACGACACGCCGTTCTTCCTCAACATCTGGTTCCACGAACCGCATTCACCCATCGCTGCACCGGACGAAATCGTCGCGCACTACGGGGAACGCGATGACCCGGCGGCCATCTACAGCGGCACGATCGAGAACACCGACCGCGCCATTGCACGCTTGGTTGAGAAGCTGAAAGCCATCGACGAGCTTGAGAACACCATCATTGTTTACGCGTCGGACAATGGCAGTTATCGCCCCGAACGCAATGGACCCTTGAGAGGGTCGAAAGGTTCCAACTTCGAGGGCGGTACTCGAGCCCCGGGCATCTTTTATTGGCCAGATGGAATCCCGGCTGGTCAGGTTGAAAAAGAACCGGCTGGCGTGGTTGATCTCTTGCCGACGATCTGTGGTCTTGCGGAAATCGGTAAGCCCGTGGGAGTTCACTTGGACGGTTCTGACCTATCACCGCTGCTGACGGGACGTCGAAATGAATTCCAACGCCACATCCCATTGTTCTTCTTGTTGCCGACATCCAGCCCAACGGCAACTGTCCGAGATGGCCGGTTCGCATTGGTTGCCTGGCGTGATTATGAATTGCCTAAAGATATGGAAGCCATGAACGGACTGATGAATCAGGTTGAAGTGATTCTGAAGCGTGAAAACAGCCCCGAGCTTCGTGATGGTGGAAGACTCTGGAGCAAGATGTTCAACACGAAGTTTTCAAACAAGGAAGCAGAAAAGCTGCGAATTCAGTTCCTGCAATTCAACCGCTTTAAGGAGTCATGGATCCCGACCATCAAAGCCGGTGGCTACAAGCGATTTGAGCTGTATGACCTCGACGCGGATATCGGACAGAAGACCGACATAGCCAAGCAGCACCCGGAAATCGTGAGCCGACTCAGGGAGCAGCTCCTCGACATTACGACCAGCGTGATGTCCGACGGCCCCGATTGGAATCTTCAGGCCGAAGGCAAAAAAGCTTCGAGTGCCGATAAGACCACGATGGAAACGAAGACCCGGATTCATCGTCTCGCCACTACGAAACGATCTGTCTTCGATGCCTTCTCCTACTTAAATCGGATTCCCGAAAAACCGTTCGACGAAGAGGCTCCGGAAGATCTCGCCGGGCGGATATTCAGTCGTCTCGCTAATCAGGAAGGACGAATTCTGCTGAAGCTACCAGATGGGATGGATCGACCTGCTTATGAAGGCTTCAAGACGTTTCTCAGGTACGAAGGAACGACCAGTGTTGGCAACTGTTCTGCCTGTCACGCGCTGCCCGATTTGATTGACGGGAAATCACACGTGGTTACAAGAGCGGGGGAAGCGAGTCTCACACCTTCGCTGCGTAATTCTGTCAGACGAGGAATTAACCTGAAGAAGGTAATGGGAAGGAAGCTGGACGCTTTGCATCTGAAGAAATCTGGAGCAGCAGACAGGATCAGCGACGAGTATTCCAAAATGCAACTGAGCACAGAGGACGTGTCGAACTTGATCGCGTTTCTGAAACTCCTCGATGACGTCTCCGACGAGCGGTTTCGGGAGCTGATTCTCAATGCCACCGTGCTGGATCCATCACCAAATTAGGAATCCATCCATTTTGTGTCCACGATTGGACAGCTCAGCTGGTTTTTGTTAAAGAAGACTAGGTACATTTTGAAGTGCGACGACAACAAACAACGCTAGTTAGACAAAGCTCGATGATGCAACAATTTGTAATAACCGCCAGACTTTGCGCTTCGCCAAAATTTCTGATGGGTTCCGCCGCGTGCGTCTTCGGATTTGCTTTTTTTCTGGCCATGATTGGCACGGCGCAGGCCGAAATCATTCGTGGCACCATCGTGGATGAATCCGGAAAGCCGATCGAAGGCGTCATGGTGTCCGCGATCGACGATGACCACCGCAAATGGACGTCCGTATTTTCTCAAAAAGATGGTTCATTCGAGATCACGGGCTTGCGAAAAGTGGATCACAACATTCGCACACGGCTAATGGGGCTTGCGGATGAATGGAGCGGCGGAGTTGCACCGGGAACTGACGACCTGACGATTCAAACGCGGCCGGCCAAAGGCGAAGAGCTTGAACTGCAGCGTCCTGCCAACAGCGCTTTCAGCATGCTTGAGTTTGACAACCCACGCGACCGCATGAATTTCAAAATGATGTGCTCGTACTGTCACCAAATCGGGACACTTGGGTTTCGAACACCTGAGGAGCCCGTTGATTGGGAAACCATGTTGCGTCGGATGGATGGTTTTGGCGGCCTTTATCCACACACGCAAAACACGATCGTCCAGCGTTTGATGGACACCTACAAAGACGATGCAGTCGATAAGTGGCCAACTTTCGAACCGCCTCCGGCGCCAACGGGTGCGGCGGCCGCTGCCACGATCACAATGTGGGAGCTGGACGAACCTCTCAAGGGATCGTTCCACGACCTGGAGCTTGGCCCAGATGGAAACGTCTACGCAGTCAATATCAGCCAGCATCGACTGCTCGTGCTGGATCCCCGGACGGGAGAGCAGCGAGCTCAGCAATACCCGCGTGGCACGTATGGTCCGCATTCGATCGAAACGGCGAATGACAACAGCATGTGGACCACCATGTGCGCAACGGGCCAGATGGTGCGGTACGATGTCACGACGCGTGAGTTTGAAACCTACAGCAGCGCGGAAGCTCCCAAGCGGCGTGGCGGGTACCCACACACTTTGCGAATCAACCCGAAAGATCCCGAAGGCCTCATCTGGTATACCGACGCCGGTTCGAATTCCTGTTTCTGGATTCATCCTGAAACACACGAGGTCAAAGAATACAATCTGCTCAATGCCGGTCAGGCCATGGGGGCCGGTCGGGGTGAATCGCGTGGAATCACGCCGTACGGAATCGACTACTCACCCGTCGATGGCTCCATTTGGTATTCCAAGCTGAACGGAAATCGCATCGGTCGCATTGATCCGACCGTCCCCGACGGCGACATCAAAGAATGGAACCCGCCCTTCCGAGGTCCTCGTCGTTTGCATATCGCACCAGATGGCATGGTTTGGGTGCCAGGTTTTGGTTCCGGTGTTTTCGCAAAATTTGATCCCGACATCGAGCACTGGACGGTCTACGAACTGCCCGATGCTGAGAATCAGACCCCGTACGCCTTGAATGTTGACAAGGAGGGCATTGTTTGGGTCTGCGGTACCGGTAACGACACGATTAACCGCTTTGATCCAAAGACTGAGACACTGGTCGAATACCGCCTGCCCACGCGGGTTTCCTACACTCGTGAAATCGAGTTTGATGATGACGGCAACGTGTGGACAAGCACGTCGGGTCCGGCACGCCATATGGAGCGGGGCGTTGGTGCCGTGATCTGCATTTCGGTGCCAAGGGAATTGCCCCCGGGCGGAGGTGTCAAGCTCACGCCAAAGCACTATGACGGCAACCACGATATCGGCAACCTCGCCGCTGCTCCGAAGAGGGAACGCAAAATAGATTCTGAGCGTGAAGCGCTGTACGCAAAAATCGACGCTCGCCCACTGCCCGATGCGTACAAAAAAATGCCGCATCAGAAATGGGTCGACTCTAAATTGGCTGCCTCGCCGAAACACAAACGTAATCTTGCGGGATCGCTGTGGAATGAGTTCCGGCAGATGCACCCGGACCGCAGGAACGACGCGCAGTTCTACGTGAAGATCATCGATTACGTCAGTAATAACGACCTGCCAATGAGACGTCGCTTCGTGAAGAAGTGGCAGCACCACTGGTTTGGCGACGCTCCCAACCAATTGGGCGATCGAAACCTAGAACGAGGAAAGCTTGTTTTTGAACAGGCGACGTGTAGCCGATGCCACAACATCGGTCCGGGAGAAAAGAAACTTGGCCCTGATCTGAGCGAAGTCACGAAACGTTTTAAAGGCTCGAAGTTGCTGACTCATATCGTCAAACCATCCGCTGAAATCAGCAAAGAGTTTCAAACGCAGATAATCCTAGGCGACGATGGAATCCTTCGCACTGGGCTGGTGATTAAGGAGACGGATCAAGAGATTCACTTCATCGCGAACCTGCTAAAGCCGGATAAGATCGAGGTGATGCCAAAGTCATCCATTGAGCAGCGTAAAACCGCCGACATCTCAACCATGCCCACGGGGTTGCTGGATACCTATTCGGAAAGTGAGATTTACGACCTACTCGCGTACATTCAGTCAGTCAGCAGGCCATGATGGTTCGCGTGCCCCGTAGCGGGAGTCGCCAAGACTTTCGGCTAGGTCAACCTGAGACCGCTGAGTTTCTCGACGAGTTTCGCCCTGGAGTTGGAGTAGCGAAACTCGCCCGAGCGTTCATCAAAGCAATGCGTAAATTGCCGAAAGTCTTGACGATTTCCGCTACTTTGCTGATGGCATCTTCAACCGAGGCGGATGAAGTCCGACCGCTGGTCGAATCTTCGTGCATCGCTTGCCATGACGAGAATACGGAAACTCGGCTCGACTTCACCAAGCTCGATAGAAATTTTGAAGACACCAGCACGTTTCGTGCATGGGTCAGGATCGTCGACCGCATCTCCAGCGGAGAAATGCCGCCAGAATCGGAGCCTCGTCCCGACACGCAAACGCAAACCGCCGCACTGACGTTCCTCAAGACGAAACTCAATGAAGTCAATCGCCAACAACAGCAAAACGTGGGAAGAGTTCCGTCGCGTCGTTTGTCCCGGCTGGAATATGAACATACGCTGCACGATCTGCTCGGTATCGGTGGCCGGATCGCTAAATTGCTTCCACCCGAAAGCAGGTCGGGAGCTTTTGATGTTGTCGCTGCCAAACAAGAGATGTCCAGCGTGCATGTCAAAGGGTTGCTCTCTGCGGCCGACGCAGCTTTAGATGAGGCCATTCAGCTTGGCCCGAAGCCGCCAATGTCACGCGTGCTTGATTATCCAAATTCGCCCTTTATGCAGATGTGGTTTGAACGCTCCGTCCGCCGAGGCGGTGGTACCGTCTTTCGGGACGGAGAGGATCTCATCATGTTTCGCGGTCAGAACTACAACCTTCGCTCTGACCACAATGGAGTGCGGATTCCTGTCGCCGGCCGATACCGCATCACCGTCACCGGTTCGGCGTATCAGCCGCGATCCTCTGTCACGATGAGTCTCAGGCACCAAAACGACATCCAGGGCAGCAGCGAACTGTTCGCGGCCTGGGATGTCGACGAGAAAATCCGCACCGTTTCAGCGATCCAATACCTTCGACCTGACGATTACTTTTACGTCAGCGCCGACGAACTTGAGCCAGCTCCCGACGGAAAAGTCATTTACAACTCGCAGCCGGCGAGCGAATTCAAAGGTGAAGGCGTGCGGGTTCGCGAGGTGCTTGTCGAAGGTCCGCTGGAGACCACGTGGCCTCCGCAGCGTACGCGTTCCTTGTTTCCAGGTGTCCAGTGGGAGCTTGCGGGTGGTAGCGGAAATCGCCAAGACTTTGGGAGGAACGGAAAGAACATGGGCCGTTCCGGACGTCATGACGACTTCCGCTACATGCCGGTGACGACCAAGTCCCACTACGAGCATATTCGCGACGCGGTCGCGGCGCTCGCACCTAGAGCCTTTCGACGCTCGGTGACTGACCAGGAGATTGCAGACCTCACCAGTCTCGCGATCCCAAGTCTTAAAGCCCAGCGCGGTTTCATCGCTAGTGCTCGAGTTCCGTTGCGAGCAATTTTGGTTTCGCCTGAGACGTTGTTCCTGACGAACGAAACAATCGGTAGCGGGAATCGTCAAACATTTCGGCAGCTTAAGAGTGAATCATCCGAAATTCTTGCCGATTCCCGCGACGGTAAACCAACACTGACGGATCAAGCACTCGCCAGCCGGCTGTCATACTTCCTCTGGCGCAGCCTACCTGATGAGGAACTTCGCGGGCTCGCTGGTGACGGATTACTGTCTGACGCAAAAACACTCGAGACTCAGGTTAACCGCATGCTGTCCGATGAACGCAGTGAACGGTTCATCAATGAATTTCTTGATCAATGGTTGGATCTGAAACTGATTGACGCCACAACCCCCGATGCGTACCTGTATCCGGAATACGACGACGTCCTCCGACGTGCCATGCTGGCCGAAACACGACTATTCTTCCACCATCTCATCAAGGAAGACGTCAGCATCGTCAAGCTCATCGATTCTGACTTCACGTTCCTCAATCGGAAACTTGCCGAACACTACCGTATTCCGAACGTCGAAGGTGAAGAAATGCGCAAGGTGGTTTTGCCGTCCGATAGCGTTCGCGGCGGTCTATTAGCTCACGCGAGCATTGCAAAGGTGACGGCCAACGGTACGGTGACGACGCCTGTCAAACGCGGCAATTTCGTTTTAACAAACCTGCTCGGCCTGCCTCCTGATCCGCCTCCGCCGGGAGCTGGTTCGATCGAGCCCGATACCCGCGGTGCCACGACGGTTCGCGAGACACTTGCGAAACATCAGAGGAATGAAGCGTGTGCCGTTTGTCACCGCCGAATCGATCCACCCGGTTTCGCCATGGAATGCTTCGATCCAGTCGGAAATTATCGGCAACAATACCGGCTCAGCAAAGGGGTCCAACGCAGCGCTGTTGCCGGTCTGAGATTTCTTCAAAAAGATTATAACCTTGGTCCACCAGTCGACTGCACTGGACGCACCGAGGACGATTTCACGTTCAGCGACATTCGTGATTACAAACAGTATCTCATGAAGTCCAAAAAGCAGGTGGCGCGGAATCTGGTGTCGCAGTTGATCACCTTTGCTACGGGGGCTGAAATCCAGTTCGCGGACCGAGAAGATGTCGAATCAATTCTGGACCGAAATGAAAAGGACGACTATCCGTTGCGCAAACTGATCCATGATGTTACTCAAAGCCGGATGTTCCGCTGCAAGTAGCGGAAGTCGTCAAAACTTTCGGTTGTCCGGAGAAGATCTCGTCTTCCCAAAAATGAACTGAAACCTCAACCAGTTGCACTCTTGAGGTGTTCCGCTACGAAAGAAAACGAATGCACAAGCCCATTTCAAGACGGTCTGCCCTGAAAACAGCCGGAGTCGCATTGGCGTTGCCGCTGCTGGATGTGATGAATCCGGCGGTTGGTTTTGAGCGCTCCGAGCAGCCGAAACGCATGGTGACGATATGCAATACGCTAGGGTTGTATCCTCCCTCACTGTTTCCGAAGAAGGCAGGGATCGACTATACAAACACGGAGTATCTCGATTTGCTCAAGCAGCACCGAAGCGATTTCACGCTTTTTTCAGGGCTGTCTCATCCGGACCAAAACGGTAAAGAGCCTCACGATAGCGAGATGACTTTCTTGACGGCAGCGATCAATCCAGGGCTCGCAGGTTTTAAGAATTCGATCTCGGTGGATCAGGTGGTCGCAACGCACCTCGGCCATACCACAAGATTTCCCTCGATCATACTGGGAAGTAACACACGGGAGAGTCAGTCGTTCAATCGCAATGGTGTGATGCTACCAGCCGACAATCGCCCTTCGCGGGTGTTTGCAAAGTTATTCTTGGTTGGCAGCCCACAAGAACAGCAACGGCAAAGGCAACGGATCGCGGAGGGCCGCAGTATTCTGGACTCGGTTGGCGATCAGATAAACTCGCTAAATGGACGGGTGAGCGGCAGTGATCGAAAGCAACTGGATGAGTATTTTGCCGCGATTCGCGTCGCGGAAAAAGAATTGGCTGCGTCGGATGATTGGCTGGATCGCCCGAAGCCAAAGGTGGACGCGACGATTCCGAAAGACATTCTGGATCCGTCCGAATTGCTTGGCAAAATCCGCGGGCTGGTGAATCTGATCCCGCTGATGCTACAAACCGATTCAACTCGGGTGGTTAGCTTAATGATTCAGGCTGACCATGGTGTGCCAAACATCGCTGGTGTCCAGGGGGAGCATCATCCACTGTCGCATCACGGACAGGATCCTGCCAAGATTGTTCAGTTGCAGATCATTGAATCAGGAATCCTTTCAGTCTTCTCGGACTTGCTGACGCAACTAGGGCAAAGATCGGAACGGGGAGGACGACTGTTGGATCACACGGCTGTTCTTTTCGGTAGCAATCTGGGCAACGCGAACGCTCATGATCCGAAAAACCTTCCAATTCTTCTTGCCGGTGGCGGCTACAAACACGGACGTTATGTCGCGCATCAAGAAGACCATAACACTCCGCTGTGCAATTTGTTTGTGACTCTGCTGCAGCGCATGGGTGTCGAGACGGATAGCTTTGCAACGAGCAGCGGTGCACTGAAGATCACGTAGCAGAAGTCGTCAAGACTTTGGAGCTTTTCCCGTAACGTAAACATCAAGACTATCCGCCAGCAGATATTCCGATACAGTGGAGAGTCCCGTCTATTGGTGCATTCCGTAGTCCTCATCCGACCTTCGAAGGATCACTCATGAAATTCGCGATTCCCTGCTGTTGCCTGCTTCTGATGTCGGCATCCGGATCCATGTCCAATGCTGACAACAATTGGGCTCAATGGCGCGGACCATTGAACAGTGGAGTCTCGGACTCCAGCAATCCGCCAATGACATGGAGCGAAACGGAGAATATCAAGTGGAAGGTTGCCATCGACGGAAACGGTACTTCAACTCCGATCATTTGGGAGGAGAAAGTCTTTGTACTCACTGCGGTCAAAACGAGTGAAAAAGATACATCCATTCCTGAACCCCAAGATCAGCCCAAGACAAATTTCTTCGACATCAAGCAGCCAAACGCTGTGCACGAATTTGTCGTGGTTTGTCTCGACCGCATCACGGGACAAGAGCTTTGGCGAGATATCGCAACCAAAAAAATTCCTCACGAGGGCGCTCACAACGACAATGATTTCGCATCCGCGTCGCCGACGACTGACGGAAAAAGATTGTTCTGTTGGTTTGGTTCCGCGGGGCTATTTTGCTATGACTTGGATGGTAAGCGGTTGTGGGAAAGAGACCTGGGCGAAGCCAAGGTTGGCTCAAGTCTCGGGGAGGGCTGTTCTCCGGTATTGTATGGAGACAAGCTGATCATTGTTCGCGACCATAGTCGTCAAGGATCAATCGAAGTTCTTGAAGCGGCATCCGGCAACACCGTTTGGCGTAAAGACCGAGATGAGGATAACGCGTGGGCAACGCCACTCGTTCTAGACCACAGCGGGCGAACTCAAGTCATCACCAGCGCCAGTAATTTCGTTCGGAGCTATGATCTGAATTCCGGCGATATTATCTGGCAATGCAGCGGTCTGACTGGCAACTGCACACCGTGCCCGCAGGTTGAAGGCGATTACGTGATCTGTATGAGTGGCTACCAGGGTTACGCAGCGATGGCGATACCCCTCACAGAAACCGGTGACATTTCGAATTCCGCGAAGATTCGCTGGACGATAAATAAGGGGACTCCGTACGTGCCGTCGGCCGTGCTTTACGATGGGCTGCTTTATTTCAATCAGTCCAATCAGGCGATCCTGCGTTGCGTAGACTCGAAGTCTGGTGAACTGGTATTTGGGCCGAAGCGTGTCAACGGAATTTCGAATGTTTACTCGTCTCCAATTGCTGCGAATGGCCGAATCTATTTTGTTGGCCGAGGTGGTACAACGGTCGTCCTGAATCACTCACGCAGTTATGAACCAATTGCTACGAACAACTTGGATGAACGCTTCGATGCGTCACCGGCGATCGCAGGCAACGAACTGTTTTTGAGGGGAGCAAAGCACTTGTATTGCATCGCGGAGGACTGATCCGCATCACCTCTATCGCTACCTGCCTGCCGTCGCGCTTTTGCGTGGACGTGAGTTCGACTCACTGTTTAGCAGGTTGCTCTACCTGTTGGTTTTGCGCAGGGCGGTGGAAGCAATCGAAATCGGTTCCGATTTCTTGCTCGCGCAGCAGAACGAACGGAGTTGGGGGATCGTCATTCGTCAACTCCAGGGGGCAAGAAAGCCGCTAGAAGCGAAGATTGATTATCTTCCCTGATGATAATTGATGGTCTCGGCTCAATTTGCGTGCGCGAAGCCAACAAGTTCTCATCGAAATTAGATCAGCAAACTCGACGTTGCCGATACAACCCCGTTTGGTCAAGGATCTGGAATTGGTACATTTGTGGTCGAAATGCGACGTTTACTTCACTCGAGACTCCCGTTTTTCGGTCTAGATCGAGGCCCGCTGATTTCAGTTGTTTCATCGATGCCGATTGGACAATCCGTTTGTAGCCAAACACGAATCTGTTTTTTGAACAACGGAAGCATCCAACGGTTTACACAATTGCGTTAACCGAGAACGGACGAGTTTACAATTTCCAATCAAAGAGAGATTGACCCTCTACCGCGAATTGTCATTCAACTTCGATCGTCACATACTTTATTTTTCCCGAAAACGGACTTTGCCGGGTGTCTGTAATCTGACGGGTCAGTACGGGGGATCCACGATCGCGTCCAACATCAGCACCTTCGTCGATGGAAAAGCGACTCGGCACGCTGGAGTCTAGCTTTGCGACTGCGGTTGGCTGATCAGCCGCCTCGAGTGAAATTACGGCACTCTTGCCAGCTCCCTCACCCTCATATTGAATCTCGACAACGACCGACTGCGGCGGTGGCCTGAGAGGGTTTGGTGATTTGATGATCGTGAGTTCACCCAAATTGTTGTAGGCATAGCCGGCATGTCCATCTTCCACGGACAAGACCCAGCCGCCAAACCGTCCGCCCTTAGCCATAATCACTCCCTCGGTATTACTGGGATCGACAATCTCGATTTCTGCGGTGACTTTGCTAGATCGATTCTTGATATTAATGGGTGTATTTTTACGTCGATGGCACCTGGGTAAAGCGTGATTGACTTTCGATTACCCATCAACGTAGGTCTGCCGGCGAATTTAGGGAGTAGGCGTTCTAATAAGTGATCATCCAATGGAAAGACACCGTTGGAAATTGCTTCAGTAGCAAACTGCTGCTTTCGTCGCTCCAAAGGCTCCGGGTACTTATCTGCCAAATTTTTGGCCATGCTGAAATCTTGCAAGGTGTTGAAGAGTTCCCAACCTTGATCATTGGTGATCTGCCAGCGTTGATTCGTTTCCATGGATATTTGACCGTCACTCAGGCCATCCAACCCTCAGAATACATGCCACGGTTGCCCACGATTTCGAAGTATTGTTTCGAGTGTTTCTCTTTAGCGTCAGCATCATTCAAG
>JAYZAR010000012.1:0-10305 GCA_036339635.1 Planctomycetota bacterium
AAATGATGGAATCTTAACTCCATTTTAAAAAACGGCTCGGAAACGCTCTTGGCGGCTGGTTTCGGCCCGTATTGGGGGGATGCCATCGAATTGAGGTGGGCAACGCATTCGGGTCGAAAAATTGTGAACGGGCCTGCTAAACTATGGGGAGTGCACGGGACATTCCAGGATCTAATCTTGGCCGCGTCGCCCTGTTAATCCTACCCGCCTGTGACCGACCTAGCGGTGACCCACCTTGCCCGACCCCGTCGGAACCCGGGTTTCTGATTTCAGCCTCCCCGATTCCCGCCTCTGCATTTCTGATCAATGTTCTCGATGATACGAAAAAACGTTGGGTTTCTTCGGATGATCTGTTTGATCGCCGTGTCATGCTTTCTGTCCGCTAGCTTACTGCGCGCCGATGATTCGGGCGGCACAGCGGAGCAGTCCGACTCGGAGCCCTTAACCCCTGAAACTTTATCAACCGAGTCGGTTGAGTTTTTCGAGGAAAAAATTCGTCCGGTTTTGCTGGAGCATTGTTTGGAGTGTCACGGATCGGATGAAAAAAATCGAAAGGGGGGGCTTCGACTCGACACGAAAGCGACAGCTCGGAAGGGTGGCGATTCGGGGCCGGCCGTTGTGCCAGGTAACCTTCGGGAAAGTTTAGTGCTGGGGGCCTTGAGATATGAAGACTTCGAAATGCCACCACAGGGCAAGCTGTCCGATGAGGTCATTGCCGATTTTACGAAGTGGATCGAGATGGGGGCTCCCGATCCAAGAGGGTCAGGCCCAAGCCAGACGGCGGAAGTCATCGAGAACGAAATCGACTTTGAGGCGGCGAGGCAGTTTTGGTCGTTTCAGCCGGTGCAAAAACCAGAGACCCCCGCAGTCAAACAAGCGGATTGGACATTGGGTGAAATCGATTTCTTTACGTTGGCAAAGTTGGAAGAAATCGGCTTGGCACCCGTTGCTACGGCCAGTAAGCGAACGTTGATTCGTCGAGCAACCTTCGACTTGATCGGAATGCCACCGACGCCGGCTGAAGTGGAAGCATTCTTGCATGACGATTCACCGAACGCTTTCGAAACAGTGATCGACCGACTGCTGCAGTCAAAACACTATGGTGAACGTTGGGGACGCTATTGGCTCGACGTTGCTCGTTACGCGGAAGATCAAGCCCACACGTTTGCTGTCAGAGCCAACTCGAGTGGATACCGATACCGAGATTGGGTGATCGACGCTTTCAATTCTGATTTGCCTTATGACCAGTTTGTCCGTCTTCAGATCGCGGGCGACCTGATTGGACCCCCATCTGACGACGCAGTCCGTTCCACCGGGAATCCATCGGTCGCGGGCAACTACGATCACTTGATCGCATTAGGCTTCTTCGGGCTCGGGGCACAGTACTACAAGAATAGCGACAAAGCCAAAGCAGCCGCAGATGAACTGGATGATCGTGTTGACACGCTGACCCGCGGGTTTTTGGGGCTGACTGTTTCTTGTGCTCGTTGTCATGACCACAAGTTCGATCCAATCCCCACCCAAGATTATTATTCACTAGCTGGCATCTTTAGCAGTTCAAAACTGCACAATGCGTCCCTCTGCACCGCAGAGGAGATCAGTGCCTATAACGAAGGGCAGAAGCAGATTAAGCAAGCGGAAGATGAGGTCAAGAAATTCCTCGCCAACGTGAAAACGTCCGCTGCAGAGTCAAGGGTCGATCAGATCGCCAGTTACATGCGAGCCGTTTGGAAAATTCGGTCTGCCAGGCGAAGTGGCGAATCAGTCAAACAAGCTGAATTAGCAGAAGCTGAAGGATTGAACGCTTTTTTCCTGAAACGATGGGACGCATTTCTCGATCCGCGACAGCAGGACAAGATTCCTGCACTTTCCGAATGGTTTGCTTTGGAGCAGGCAGAGAACGGGCACGGCAGTGCAGAGGATTCGAAGATGCTTACCGCCTCTGATCGGGTTGGGCACGTAGCCACCGCGTTTCAGGCTCGCGTGCAGCGTGACATCCGGATTCGTGATGGAATTACTGATGAACAGTTCGATGATGCGATTGTGGAGCATACGGCGGGGAGCCCTCGATTCGTGACACCACTGGTGACGAAATCGCGACCGACGGCGAAGATCAAGGCAAATATTCGCGGCGCGAAACAACTGATTCTCGTTGTCAGTGACGGAGGAAATGGACGCAGTTGTGATCATGCTGACTGGATCGCTCCAAAGATTATTGGGGAGCAGGGGGAGCTCAAGCTCACTGAATTGAAGTGGGTAAAACACGAAGGTGATTTGGGCATCCGCGTGAACACCAACTTTCATGGAAAGCCGATTCGCGTCGGCGGAAAAGAGTATCCCGAAGGAATCGGAGTCCACGCAACTTCGACCATCACGTTTGACTTGCCCGCGGGTTACGATCGATTCGAAGCCATCGGTGGACTTGATAACAGCGGGTCAGATCAGGGCGGCTGTGGCGATCAAGCCAGCGTGCAATTCAGCGTCTATACGGAAACGCCGACCTCCGAACCGCTATTGAGTTTTGTGCTCGGTGAAGATGGGCCGTTTGCCGTTCCCGAAAAGGAAATAGAGAAATATTTAGAGGGGCAGCAACGTGAAGATTTGCATAAGCTGCGGAACGCCGTAGAGTCGGCCAAGCAAGACGCGCCGCAAATGTATGCAATCGCCCATTCATACACCGAGAGCAGGCCGGCGGACATGAAAGTATTTGTCCGCGGTAATCCGGCTCGTCAACGCGAGGTTGCACCACGTCGCTTTTTACGCATTCTCGCCGGAGAAAATCGTATCAACTACACCTCGGGGAGTGGTCGGCGTGAATTGGCTGATGCGATCGCGGATCCCGAAAATCCGCTAACGGCGAGGGTGATGGTAAATCGCATTTGGCAGCACCACTTCGGTCGCGGCATCGTTGGGACGCCGAGTAATTTTGGCAGGCTTGGGGAGGCACCTACGCACCCAGAGTTGTTGGATTACTTGGCAGCGAGGTTCATCGAAAGTGGGTGGTCGATCAAGACATTGCATCGCGAAATCATGCGCTCGGCGACCTATCGGTTAAGTTCGAATTGGAATCAGGGAAATGCAGAAATCGATGCCGACAACCGCTACTTGTGGAAAGTCAATCGCCGGCGGCTGGATATCGAATCATGGCGGGACGCGTTGCTGAATGTTGCAGGAACTCTCGATCGCACCTTTGGCGGCCCATCAACTAATTTGTCGGATCAAAACAATGTCCGTCGAACGGTTTACGCGAAAATTAGCCGGCATCAGCTCGATGACCTACTGCGATTGTTCGATTTTCCTGACGCGAACATCACCAGTTCAAAACGAACCGAAACAACCGTGCCACAGCAGCAATTGTTTGTCCTGAACAGTCCATTCATGATCAAGCAGGCAAAAGCGTTCTCGGCGAGGCTGCATCAAGATGCTGCCGAGAACGATCGCGAACGCATTCAGCTCGCCTTCCAGCTTGCCTACGGCCGAACGCCATCCGAGGCAGAAGCCGAACTGGGGCTGGCCTATTTGCAAGGAACTCATGACCCTGACAACCAATTGACCCGTTGGGAGAGCTATGCTCAGGTCCTGCTTGGTAGCAACGAAATGATGTACGTTGATTGAGTGAAGTGTTTGAATAGCGTTTACCTTCATTGCTTCACGCAGGCGTTGATTAAAACGCTTCAGAACACTGGTATTGAAACACGACGCGAAAATGTAATTGCATGAACGCCAATTCATCACAGTACAGTCTGAATCGCCGCGATTCACTCCATCGGATGGGAACAGGAATGGGCGTGCTTGGGCTGGCAGGGATCTTAGCCCAAGATGGTACGCTTGCAGCTGCCGATCCGACCGAAGGCAACGAGGGTAATTCCACCCTGGCTGGTGTCCTCGCCCCCAAACCGACACATTTCTTGCCCCGTGCCAAGCACATCATTCACCTGTTCATGAACGGTGGTCCGTCACAAGTTGACACGTTTGACCCCAAGCCGGCACTGGAGAAGTACAACGGTCAACGTCCTTCCTCTGCCGATCTAAAAACGGAGCGAAAGACCGGTGGACTGCTGCAGTCGCCTTTTAAGTTTCGGAAATACGGCGAATCTGGCTTGGAGGTGAGTGATCTGTTTCCCCAGGTTGGCGGGTGCATCGATGACATCTGCGTCATCCGTTCCATGCACACCAATATTCCCAACCACGAACCATCCTTGCTGATGATGAACAGTGGTGAAACGCAGCCGACGCGACCCGCGATGGGGTCATGGCTGCTGTATGGATTGGGTACCGAAAACCAAAACTTGCCTGGTTTTGTGGTGTTGTGCCCTGGCAAGCCTGTGGTGGGCCCGCAGTTATGGAGCAACAGTTTTTTGCCAGGTGTTTATCAGGGAACGCACATCAATCATGCCAATAGTGTCGATCCCAAGAAGGTGATCCAACACATTAGTAATTCGCACCTAACGAAGCCGGCGCAGCGAGAGCAGCTAGATTTGTTGACGAAGATGAATCAACTGCATCTTGCCGAGCGAGGTGGGGCTGATAATCGATTGGAGGCGCGGATTGAATCGCTCGAAATGGCTTTCCGAATGCAATCTGAAGCTCAAGAAGTCTTTGACCTGAGTCGCGAAACCAAGCAGACACGCGACGCCTATGGCGCTGGGCAATTTGCCAACGGCTGTTTAGTAGCCAGGCGGTTGGTGGAAAATGGTGTTCGCATGGTTCAGGTTTACTACGGCAATGGACAGCCGTGGGACGATCATGGTGACATCAAGTCACATGCCAGCAAGGCCAAGAACGTCGACCAACCGGTGGCGGCGTTGATCAAGGATCTCAAGCAGCGTGGTTTGTTCAACGACACCTTGATTGTCTGGGGTGGCGAATTTGGACGAACGCCGGTTGCCGAAAATGGCAATGGACGGGATCACAACCATCATGGCTTTTCAATGTGGCTGGCCGGCGGCGGAGTGAAGGGCGGCATGGCATATGGCGCAACCGATGAATTTGGCTTTGCTGCAATGGAGAACAAAGTCCATGTGCATGACTTGCATGCCACCCTGTTGCACCTCATGGGACTGGATCATGAAAAACTGACCTATCGCTACAGCGGACGCGATTTCCGACTAACCGATGTGCATGGTCGCGTGGTTCACGATATCATTGCATAAGGTCGCAAAAACAGTGTTGTCGACGTTAGGCACGGTGTTTACCGCCGGGCTGATTGATGCGTCGGTGGATTTTGAGTTCCACGTGGATCTTTGTGCCAGGTGCATGTTTATGCCACGTGGATGTTTATGCCAGGGACTTGTTTGCCTTACGGCTGTGCGGTTGGATGAGCATGGATACGCTTGACGTGATCAAGCTCACGATCACGATTTGGACAATGCACCACAAGATACGTTGAGATCAGGTGAGGTAAGCATCTATTGGCAGACACTCCAACAGAAATCGAAGATCTGTTTCTCATTGGGTTACGATTACACATCACCGAAGCAAATCCGCACTAAGATCAAGAAAGAGCTTGCCAAAGATCCGGGATCTGCGAAGGGATCGGCAGCGAGTGCTTGGGCGTATCACGACTCGGAAGAATCTGACAACGCCGTTGGCGATGCAACGGAAGCAATCGAGCTGTGTCCCGAGGCATACCTTCCCTGGCATGTATGCGGGACTTCCTAGTGTCGAACGGATCAATCCGAGAAAGCTCAGACCGCGGTTCCTCGAACGCGAAGCCGACAATCTCGGCAACCTCGATCATCCGCGACGAATCGATTCCAGGTAGCACGGTAACCGTGGTCTTGGCGACAGAGGTTTACCGGGGCTTTGAGCGACCCCAATTTTTGTGTGAGCTGACAGCGGGCTTGTTAAGCCGCAGCTGAATGCGAGCATAGCAACTTAGGATGCCTGGACTTTTTTCATTGCTTTACGAGCAATGGCGGCGCACTGACGGATGTCGTTGATTGGATCCTTAGGGTTTTCTTCATACTCCAGTGAAATCGCACCATTTGTTGGGAAGTTCACTGCTTTGAGTGCTTGGAAAACACCCTCAACGTCGAGATGGCCTCTGCCAAGAATCACACCTTTGGTTTTGTCTTTCATCTCGGCAAAATCTTTGAGGTGAATCCCGTACAGTCGACCTTGAAGCAAACGGATCACTTCAGTCGCCCGCTGTCCGGAGCGGATGTAATGGCCCAAGTCGGCACAAGCACCGATACGCTCATCATGCTTCTCAACTGCATTTAGAACATCGATCGCTTTGTTGTACCGATGTCGTGGGCCATGATTGTGAATCGCCACCCGAATATCGAATTCTTTGACGAGTCCATTCAGGCTGTCAAAGGCATCTGGATCCGGATCGGCGGTGAGGGTGGGAATCCCAAGTGCCTTGGCGAACTCAAACAATTGACGATTCGCCGCTGCGTCTATCGTCATGCGATTCACGCCATGTGCGGAAATCGTCATGTCAAGATCTTCGACCTTTTTTCGAGTGGCGGTAATCTCGTCGGTGGAGCTATTCGTTGCGAGCATTCCACTGTAGAACTCGACCTGCTCGAAGCCAAGCTCACTGGCATGCTTTAGCGCCTGATCCACACCGAAGCCACGCAAGGAATACAGCTGAATTCCCAACTTGTAACCAGCTTTCTTTGCGGCCAAGACTGGCTTTGGTAAACAAGCTCCGGCAATCAATGCAGAGGAGGCAGCCAAAAACGATCGACGGTTTGAAGGAATCATAGGTGTGCGAATGACCAAAACAGAGTCACTGGTGGGAAACAAATCAGGACACCATCTTCGGTCCCTGTCGCCCACAAGTCTACCAAATTTAGCAGCCGTTTTTGTGTTTCCGCGCCCGAGAAGCGGCTTGTGAATCTAAGTGTAAAACGAAAGAATTCCAAAGCGAGTCGAAGCATTTTGAGCGTGTAAAGCTCGCCTTTATCATGGGTAAGGTAACGCGAATCGAGGTCTTCGGGGCGGCAATTACAATTTTGCTGGCGGTGCCAATTCGGTGGCAGCGTGATTCGTTCGGCGGTTGGCGATGGTCCCTGCGTGTTCTGTTTCAGCCTGTTGGTCGTGCTTGGTGGGTGGGTGTTTCGGGATGGTTTGCGAAGCCTTTTGCGATTGGGAATGATGATTGCCGGGGGAATTGGATGAAGATGGAGATGAATACGAGACAGGATCGCCGCTACCGTGGCGAGCAGCCAAAACGTTTTCTTGCCCTTGGTGATTCCTACACCATTGGGACATCTGTCGCGATCGATGAGCGGTGGCCGAGGCAGTTGGTCGAGCGTTTGCGTGAGGTGAGCATCGATTTTGAAGAGCCAACAATCATTGCGAAGCACGGTTGGACGACGAACGATTTGCTGAATGGAATCGAGGCCGCAAAACCGACCGGTTCTTTTCGGCTCGTTTCTCTATTGATCGGTGTGAATAATCAATACGATGGACTTGAGGAAAATGATTATGTCCGTGAATTGGATGCACTGCTTGGCATGGCAAGTCGTTTTGCTGGCGGCGTTCCTGCTCGGGTGATGGTGCTGTCGATCCCCGATTGGAGTGTGACGCCTTTCGCGATCGAGCGAGATCAAGCGGCAATTCGAAACGAGATCGAGAGATTCAACGAGCGCAAAAAAAGTTGTGCGGACCAATTTGGCGCCCAATTCGTCGATGTGACACCGGTCTCTCGGCAAGCGGGCGATGACACATCTCTGCTGGCGGCAGATGGGCTGCACCCGTCCGCGAAAATGTACGCCGCTTGGTGTGAGTTAGCACTTCCTGCCGTTCATCGCGCGCTTTTGTCGTGTTAATGCCGCTGTTCGTTAGGTGACCGTCGCACGTTGTCTGAATCGTGGGTGGTCCCACGCGTTGGTTTCGACCACTTCCACGAGAGCGTTCGCCGCAGTCCAAACATCCGCGAATCTCAGATACAAAGGTGCAAACCCAAATCGCATCAGATCGGGGTCGCGAAAATCCCCGATAACACCACGTTCAATCAACGCTTGCATCACGGCGTACCCCTGCGGATGCTGAAAGGCAAGGTGGCCGCCTCGTCGTTTCGGGTCGCTGGGTGAGGCAAGCTTTAACTGCGGGTCGGTTGAACGTTGTGCAACGATGCGAACAAACAACTCTGACATCGCAATGCTTTTCTCTCGAACGCTTTGCAAATCGACTTGATTCCAGAGGTCGAGTCCTGCTTCCATGGCTGCTAACGAAACAATCATCGGCGTGCCACTAAGTAAGCGTTGGACACCTTGGGCGGGGGTGTAGTTCAGGTCAAAGTCGAACGGCTTTGCATGTCCCATCCACGCAGTGATCGGTTGTTCGATCTGTTCTTGATGGTGTCGCGCGACAAACATGAACGCGGGTGCCCCGGGACCTCCGTTCAGGTATTTGTAGCCACAGCCAACCGCCAAGTCGGCATCACAGCCATGTAAATCCAGCGGTACTGCACCAGTGCTATGCGAAAGATCCCAAAGCACGATCGCGCCGGCGTTGTGAGCAAGCGCGGTGGTTTTTGCCATGTTATGCATTTCGGCCGTCTTGTAGTCGACGTGTGTCAGCATCACAACTGCGACCTCGTCATTCAGGGCATGATCGACTTGACCACCCGGGACGATTTTCACCTTGATGCCAGGATGCAACTCTTCGACTCCTCTCGCGATGTAGATGTCGGTGGGGAAGTTGCTCGACTCGATGACGATGACGCGGCGGTCGGGCCGCAATCTCAGCGCCGCGACCAGCAATTTGAACAAATTGACCGAGGTGTTGTCAGCCACAACGACTTCGTCCGCGTCAGCCCCGAGTAACGGTGCGACTTTTTCCCCGATTCGCTGTGGCATCTCAATCCAGCCGGCTGTATTCCAGCTCCGCACCAATCCTTCACCCCATTGTCTCTCGATCACGGCAGCCACGCGCTCCGAGGCTATTTTGGGTAGAGCTCCTAGCGACATCCCGTCAAAGTAAGCAACGCCCGCTGGCAAGACGAATTGTTTACGGCATTCGGCTAGCAGATCAATGATATCTAGCCGCTCACAATATTCGCGGTCAATCCGGTTGGCGTTGTAAGAGAGGTCGGCGTCAGAAATGTGATTATTCATTGCGGAACTTTAGTCGGCGTTCAAGCCCGTCTGAATTCTGGCGGCAGTTCAGCCAACTATGGTGGAATCCAGGGCGTCCAACAAGGCTGAAAGTCGCTGGCTTTGGCGATTCAATTCTCCTGAGTCACCACGGCGCTTGCAGCATCGGTAGCAATTTTGGTCGGTGGATGCTCCGATCGTGGTGGTGTATTTCACTTGCAGCATTGATGGCCGCTGAGGATCGCCGTGTGCTAGGCTTTGATTCCTAAGGTTTCGAGATGGATCCGTTGGCCCGTTTGTGTTGGGCATGATGAGTGAAACTCCATTTGATCCATAGCATAAGTGGTTGGGGTTTCCGTCGACGGAACAGCCTGCCAATTACGATCGCTCGCTTAACATCCGGCTGTTCGAACAGGATGAGGATGTGATTGAAAACGCGGCGACTCGTCAACTTGAATCTCTGAGGACGTTCTATGTAGGCCTAAGTGCTGAGAGTTCGCAAAAACCGTTGAATGAAGTTTCGATGGCGAAAAGTCACCTGATCGAATCCGCCTACAAAGCATACTTATGGCCGATCATGAAAGCATGTCAACCGGTTGAAGCCGCAGTCAGAGCAGCAAGGAAATCACCCGTTGGTTGCAGTGGATGCAGTGTTGAGCAGCGATGTTTTTATATCCGTTCAGACGTTTAGCGCGCTGCCGTTGTAAGCCGAGATACCATCGGATGTTTGATTCGGTGGATCCTGAGATTCGCTAGCCTTGAGCTTCGCACGATGACATGTGAGCACCGCGATCGATTCCTTCGCATCCTCAAGAATCGCTGCGGGTGTGGTTAATGGACGACTCGATCGTCCCCGAATCAATTGTCCCGATTCCCATTTTTCACGCAATGACAATCGTCGTCGCAACAAAGATGTCGTGATGTCCTTCTCGGGTGGTATGCGCTCACTTGGCGCGGTCGGCAAGTTCCTGCAATTGCAGCGAAATACGAGACGCTTTCATCACGTCGGCCGAGGACAGGTGAAGATCCGTTTCACCACTGATTTCATTGAGAAATGATTGTAGATAGGCGCCTGGTTTGCCAATCGGAAGTTTGATGCTTCTTGGGCTGTTCTCTCCATTCTTGAAGAGAGTTATCTGAGGCGTATTGAATCCGGCTTCGAGAGCACCGTCCGTACCCCAGATGGTGAAACGCCAGTAGATGGGCATCGTATAGCCGATCGAATCAGGAGTTAGATAGGAGACGTCGAAGA
>JAYZAR010000013.1:0-11816 GCA_036339635.1 Planctomycetota bacterium
CCATCACCAGCCAGATGGAGCCTCGGCCGTTGGATCGAATCCCTAAACCTCATGCCACGGCACGAGGACAGAATCCCAAAATGCCGCGCACGCCAAACATAGGCTCCCCAAACTCGATTACCTTTCCCAGGGATCTCCTCCGGTTCCTTACACCCTTAGGTCCGTCTGTCGCCGTCCCGTCCCCAAGCAGGTTGCCGGATGCAATCCCGTCACAACCGGTGATCAATCATTGTCCCCGCACTGCTGCCGACTGATTCTGTGACCGACTAGGGCTGTGACTCACCCCCCGCCCACACACTCTCTTCCTCCCAGTTCACCAGCATCCCCAGCCCACCAGCACAATGCCTGTCCCCAGCTCCGTCCTCCCCAGCTCCCGTCCCCAGCTCCTCCCAACTCTCCCGTTCCCAACTCCCCTCACCCAAAGCTGGCCCAGGTTGCATTTCCAAACCAGCGGTCACAGTAGACCCAGGAGCGAGTGACTCAATCTCGCTCCAAACGGAATCGATCACACGACTTGCTGAATCACACAACACAAGCTCTGCGATGACGCTGTGTCGAAGCTTCAATAAGGTACTGGCAACGTCCAGCGGCACCGTTTCGAGCGTATTGTTTAACCAGTTCGCATCAACTCACGATCAAGGGGACAAATAAGAATCGCTTCCAAGTCCCAAAGCCAACTTGGCAAAGCAGTGAATTGAGTGAGATTTGGCGGCCTCGAGGAGGACCAACGAAGGCGCGTTGTCGCGGACAAGTGTTTGAAACCATTCCCATCCTTACGCGAACTTCAGGAATTGGATGCCACAGCGACATCAACTTTAACGGTTACGGGATCTGCGCCCTGCGACCGGCACAACCACTAATGTCGATACCAGTGGAATAACGATAAGAGTCACAGAGAAACCAGGTGAGCCGACAGTATCGTTGCAAAGTTGCAGCCGAATCGATTTCGGCTTGCGAAGGGTTTCCCCTGTGAGTGAATTAATTCAAAGCTTCACGACCCGGTTTCCAAGACTGACGGCTGGAAAACATCCACTGTCAAATCTGGTAGCGAATCGAAGATTCGAGCGGGACTCAACATCCAGTCGGTTTCGCTTTAGCCTTTCAGGCTGCGGCACCTCAACAGATCGCCTGTGTAAGACGCGCCGCTCGTTGCTTAGTTTCCTGATCTTGTCTCTGCTAGCAGGCTGCTCTCGCTCGCAATACCGGGTGAGTGCTGACCGCGAAGCCTATCACACGATTGCTGAGCGGAATCATGATCCCCGGTGGGCGGTTCCAAAGATCGGTATCGAGATGGACCGGCGTAGCCGCTATTTCGATCCCTACAACCCAGACTGCTCCCCAATGCCGATGGACGATCCGGCATCAAATCGTTACATGCGTCGGGTGGATGGCAAGAAAGGCTGGAAGCACTGGTGGGACAATGGAATTCGCTCGAGCCTCGAAAATCCGATTTGGGAAGCAAGTCTTGGTGACTTTGTCCAACTCACCGATGAAGGTGCGGTTCCCCTAGATGCTGACTCTGCTTTGCAGCTCGCTTACCTAAATTCTCCCCAGAATCAGCGTGCACTCGAAACGCTTTATCTCTCGTCGCTCGATGTGACGGGGGAGCGTTTCCGTTTGGACACACAGTTTTTCGGGGGCCACCGCACGAGGTACGATCATCGGGGCAACGTTATCCCGGCAACCATCGCCTACGTGCCAGCAGCTGGTAAATATTTGGTGACAGGCCCATTTAATGGCTTGGAAAGCAATCGCCTGGACCTGACAGGTGACTTAGCGGCGCGTAAGCGATTTGCTACAGCTGGCGATTTGCTCGTCGGTTTTGCGAACTCGTTCGTGTTCGAATTTACGGGTGGCGACGCCAGCCTCTCGAGTTCACTTGCTAACTTCTCTTTCATTCAACCTTTGCTGAGGGGCGCGGGTCGAGACATCGCACTCGAACAGCTCACCGAGGGAGAACGCAGGTTGTTGGGAAACCTCAGGGCCTACAGCCAGTTTCGTCAAGGCTTCTTGACTCAGATTGTGATTGGTGAGTCGGGTGTTACAGGACCACAGCGATTTGGCGCGAGCACCGTACTCCAATCCTTCTCAGGATTCGGTGGGGTGGGAGGATACCTCGGTTTGCTTCAGCAAGCCCAACAAATCCGCAACACCGAGGGCAACCTAAGATTGCAGTTGCGTACGCGAAATCGCCTTGAAGCTTTGTACGACAACGAGCTAATTGACATCGTTCAAGTCGATCAGTTTCGGCAAAATATCGAAGCCACACGCGCAGACCTGCTGGATCAACAGAACCTATTGCAGCTTGCCGTCGACAATTACATCACGAAGACACTTGGGCTCCCCCCTGATCTCCCTGTCGATATTGACGAAACGTTGGTCGAGGATTTTCAACTGATTCCGATTGAGGCAAATCCAATTCTGGAATCTCTACTCGAACTGCAAACGCGCATTGGATCCATTGGCGAGCTAATCGATCTGAACATACGAATCGAGTCGCTGGAGGATCAGGTTCCGACACTCGCCCAACAGGACATTGATCGTATCGACGCAGTCTTGATCGAATTACAGGGAATCGTCGAAGCGGTTGCGCGGCGGTTGGGAAGTGTTCCCGGACAACAACGCGTCGTCCTCAGCCAAGACGATGAAACAGCAGCTGAACTTGATCACATTGACCAAGCCGCTCGCAGTCGGATTATTTCACTGATCGAAACGGGTGGTGAGCAACTCCGACAGACCTTCGACAACGCCGCAGTCAAGCTAGAAATCCTGTCCCAGAATTTGTCAGAGGACAGCCTCGAAGCGATCACTGAGGAAAACACAGCGTGGATAACAGAAACCCTCGAATTGTGTCAATCAATTGTGCTCATTCAATCCGAAGCGATCAACATTTCGGCTGAACCGGAACTCGTGCTCCAGGATGCCCAACAGCTGATCGCACCGGTTGAGGAGCTATTCGCTATCGCGAGAGCTGACGTCAAAAGAATGAAAGAAGCTGTTCCACAGCGTGAACGCTTCATGCGCGAGGACGAAAAACGCTTATTTAAACGAGACCGGGAGCGTCTGCGTGAACGATTGAACGAATTAGAGTCCGGCGAAAATGGATTCGGATACACGATCGACAGGCTAGCTACGATCCAACAGGAATCTGCATCACAATCAGACGCCCAGATAACAAAGCTATTGACGGCATGGATCCAGGAGTACTTGCAACTGGTTGAGCGATTGTCATTGATCCCTGCTCAGGCTCGGCTTGAAGTGATTACCGTTGAAAAAGTGGACTTGGACCCGGACGAAGCCTTTCAGATTGCTTTGGAAAATCGGCTCGACTTCATGAATGGGCGAGCTGTCCTGGTTGATCGCTGGCGTGAGATACAAGTCGCCGCCGACGCCTTGCAATCGAACTTCACGATTACGGGAAGCGGTGATGTCAGAACCGCCCGAAGTAATCCAGTCGATTTTCGTGCCTCAACTAGCTCCATTCGACTGGGACTCGAATTTGATGCACCGTTAGCTCGCTTATTGGAGCGAAACCGTTATCGAGAAAGCTTGATTGAATTCCAACGCAATCGCCGAAATCTGATTCAATCAGAAGATGACTTGCAAAAGGGACTTCGGGCACTTTTGCGAACGTTGGAACAACGACGATTACAGCTAGATATTCAACGTAGGGCCGTTTCCATCGCGTTAAGGCGGGTCGATCAGACGCAACTTTCGCTGGTGACTCCACCGCCGCAAAGCCAACCTGGTGTCCGGGTTCAAATCAGTCCGACCACGGCGATTAACCTGCTGAGCGCTCAGAGTTCTTTGCAATCATCCCAAAACAGTTTTTTAGCAGCCTGGCTCCGTTACTACGCCTCACGGCTTCGCTTGTATCGAGAGCTTGGGATAATGCAACTCGATGCATCAGGTCGCTTGATTGAAAGTTCAGTTGATTTCATATCAGCACCTCAGTCAGACGCAGTCGAACCGGTCGAGGCACTAGGGTCACCTACTGCCGATGGCTTGATGGAATCATTGCCAGCACCCCAAAACGCAGTCGAGGAGTCGATCGAAGAGGGCAGCTCGGCATCCGTTGACTCCGACACCCCAGTTGACTCCGACACCCCACCGGCAGCTTTGGCGGACGAAACAGATTCAGTGGACGCGGCGACCTCACAGGATGAAGCTGCTTCCGTGGAAGCCGCAGCTCCAGCAGAAACCGAGCACCTGCTGGCAGATCCTACGGAGGTTGACCGAACAGAATTCAACAACGGCGATAACGCGAATGCACAAGAAACTCCGGTGGATTCAGACCGCCGCAACGAAATCCCGACCGCCCCGGACAACGCCAGCGACGCAGAATCGATTCCAGACGCATCTTCCACCGAAACTTCGATGAAGGAAACGGTTCTTCCCTCTGAGTCACCCATTCCGCCCGAACCGTCCCCGCAGCCACCACAGTAAAATCAAAGTAGTGCCGGGTGCTTGAGCCCTGGGACGCACCAATTCGATGAGAATTTTAGGACCGTGTCCACGAATGGCATAGCAGCGTGGTTTAACATAGCGGAGTTGTCCCAAAACACGTCTTTATCTTAACAACATGATGTCCGTTTTTGAACCAGCACCAACTGAGCCTTTGACTACTCCACCGGGAAATCCCAGCAGCGGTTTCGAAAAGGAGAACTCTGGATTTGTGACGCGCGGGGCGGCAGCGATCGGTGCGGTGCTTATCTTGGCCGCGGTGGCTGCAGTCATATTCGTGCCGAGTTCAGCAGACGATTCCTCAGCAATTTTGACACACAAGATCGCCCGTGCTGATCTAACGGTGTCAGTCACCGAACAGGGCACGCTCGAGAGTTCCAACAATACAGAGGTTAAATGCAAGGTCCGCGGCTTCAGCCTTGTCACCTTTGTTGTGCCCGCCGGAACCTACGTTGAAGAGGGCCAGGAGCTGGTGCGTTTGGACACCAAGGTGATTGAGGAACAGCACAGCTTAACAAAAACCAATACCTTCATCGCGGAGGCGACACTGGCACAAACTGAAGCGAATGTTGAGAAAGCGAAGATCGCGATTGAAGCGTACGAGCAAGGTCGATTCCGATCGCAGCTACAAGCTCTTGAAAAAGAGTTGGCTGCCCATAAACGCAACCTGCGAACGGCTCGCAAGATGCATGATCGCTCCCGCGCATTATTCCGACAGGGATATGTTACCGATCTCCAGGCGGATGGCTACGCGTTCACGGTGACGCAAGCGGAACTGGAATTGAAAGTCAAAGAGACTGAGATCAAAGTTCTCAAAGAATTCACTCGGAAGATGCAGATGGAGACGCTGAACGGTAACAAGACTGCTAGCGAATCAAAACTTGCGGCCGACTTGGCGGGGTTGGCGATGGAAGTCAAGCGACGCGATCGGGCCGCTCAAGAACTCGAGGACTGTGTGATCCGCGCCGAAAAGAGTGGACTTGTCATTTACCCCTCAGCCGCATCCTGGAAAACAACTCCAGATATCACAGAAGGAGCGACCGTCCGAAAAGATCAGGTGCTCCTGCTCATGCCGGACCTGACCCAAATGCAAGTCAAGCTTGGAATCCACGAATCGGTCATTGACCGCGTTCGCCCGGGTTTGAAAGCAATCGTCACACTGCCCGATCGCACGCTCGAAGCGACGGTCTCTGAAGTCGCCTCGGTGACGCGGCCAGCTGGTTGGTGGACTGGTAATGTAGTTAAATACGACACAGTCATCGAACTTCCCCAGGAAGCTGGACTTAAACCGGGGATGAGTGCGGAGATCGACGTGATTCTGGCGAAGCATGAAAATGTCTTGACGATCCCAGTCGCAGCAGTCGTCGAAACTGAAGAGGGCGATTTTTGTTGGGTAACTACTCCAACCGGGCCGCAGCGTCGTGTCCTTCAACTTGGTGATAGTAACGACGTTTTTATTGAGGTGGTCACTGGTCTGAAAGAAGGCGAAGAAGTCGTATTGAATCCGACCGCCTTGATCAATGAGGCACAAGAAGAAGCACGCAACACACTAAGACAACGCAATTCGAAAGTTGATGACGCGAGTGAGTCGCCCAAGAAATCCTCTGGCACTCGAAACGATGAGGGCGATTCTGATCGTCAGGCAACGACAAACGATGAGGCCGAAGTATGAAAATTGCCGCTATCCTATTGTCGGCGATCGTCGTGCTGGGCGCCACGGCAGTAACGTTATCCACCGATACCGACGCAGTCACAACCTTAGGGCCGATTACGACGCACCAAATTGAGCGTGGCGAATTGTTGGTCACGGTTACCGAGCAGGGAACGCTTGAAAGTTCCAACAATACGCAAGTCAAATGCCGAGTTCGCGGTGACAACACGATCACTTACGTCATTGACAGCGGTACCCAGGTCGAAAAAGGCGACCTCTTGGTAAAGCTTGAGACCCTCTCGATTGAGGAAGAAATCAGTGAGCGGACAAAGTTCTTCCACCTTGCAGAGTCGCAAGCAGCAAGATCTGCTGCCGATGTTGAAAAAGCGAAGTTGGCGATACAGGAATATGAAGAGGGACGTTTCATCTCCGAACTTGCTTCTCTTGAAAAAGACCTCGCCATTGCAAAATCACGACTTTTGAACGCAAAAAATCGTTTACAGCACTCGCGAATGCTTGCACGAAGCGAATACACGAGCGATCTCGAAGTGGAAGAAAAAGTTTTTGCTGTCTCACAGGCAAATCTAACTTTGGAATTGACGCTTACCAAAATTGATGTGTTGAAAAACTATACGAAGAAAGAGGAACTTGTTCGGCTACAGGGGGAACTGAAGGCTGCTCAAGCAACACACGAAGCAGACGCCGAAAGAGCATTAGCCGATAAACAACGCCTCGAGCGGGCACAGGAGGAATTAAAAGCGTGCACCATCATTGCTGATCGACCTGGCTTGGTGATTTACCCGACTGGTGAAGAGTGGAAAGATGCCCCGGAAATTGAAGAGGGAGCAACTGTTCGCAAAGATCAAACGTTGCTTTTGATGCCCGATTTAAATCAAATGCAGGTGAAGGTGGGCATTCACGAGTCGATCATTGAACGGATGCAACCCGGCATGACGGCAAATGTGACCCACAACCAAACCCGATTGCTCGGTGAGTTGACATATGTCGCATCGGTTGCAAAACCTGCGGGATGGTGGACCGGAAATGTCGTCAAATACGACGCGATCGTCGAATTACCGCCCAGCAAAGGGCTTCGCCCAGGGACCAGTGTTGAAGTCGAAATCGTTATTGCCCAACACGAAAACTCGCTACTTGTGCCAGCGACAGCTGTCATTGAAACCCAGCTTGGATTCGCGTGCTGGGTAAACGGAAACGCGGATCCACAACGGAGGTCAGTGGTCCTGGGTGATAGCAGTGAGATGTTCATCGAAGTACGAGAAGGCCTTTCAGAAGGCGACAACGTCATCATTGATCCTTTGGCGAATGTCGCAGAGGCTCAAGTTGAAGCTTCGCTTTCGTTGCAGGCACAAAAAGAAAGGGATCCCGATCTAGACCTTTAAGCGAAGATTGTAGCCCGCGGTATTCGCCGCCAGGAAACAATCCATCCTCCAAGCGAGTGGCTTGGCTCTCGAATGCCCCATCCCAAAAAAAAAACAGCCAGCCGCAGTAACCTACAGAATCTTCTAACGATCCAACTGCTTCGCTAAATGAATTCAAAGATCTAGCATTTACCACCGAACTCACACGAAACGACTGCGCCTTCTGTGCGTTTACCAAGCTCCGAATAGAAAAACAAACAAGAGTGAAAACCACTGAACCCCTTTTCGATGTCGGCGAGCCGCCAAATTCCACCCGCTCTCTGCTGAAATGGGGCGTCGGCTTGATCGCTGTTTGCGTGCTTGGTTGCACTGCCATCACGCTCGCCGGAAACTTTAAACAAACGGATGCGCAAGGTGGCCTAACACATCAAATTTCGCGTGGCAATTTGATTGTGACCGTCGAAGAGCAGGGCATTCTCGAGAGTGCTGAAAACATTGAGATCAAATCAAAGGTGCGTGGCCGTAACGCCGTTTTGTGGATCATTGAAAGTGGAACCTTTGTAAAAGAGGGTGATGAATTGGTGCGGCTCGATTCATTTTTCATCCAAGAGCAAATTGACGAGCGCACAAAGTATTCGAACTGGTCTCAATCGGCTGCTGACGGTTCAGCGGCAAATGTCGCTCGCTCCGAGATTGCAATCTCTGAATATGAGCAAGGACGTTATCATTCCGAAGTAATGGCGTTAGAGAAAGATGTCGTTGTGGCGGAAGCGACCGTTCGAAACGCAATTGACAAATTGCAGCATGTCACAGTCATGGCCAAAAGCGGCTACACGAATGAACTAGAAATTGAAGCACAAGATTTTGTTGTCAAACAAGCGAAGCTGAACCTGAGCTTAAAACAAACTGAACTCGAGGTTTTGAAAAAATTTACCTTCAAAGAACAGATGCAAACCTTAAACGGAAATCTCACTTCCGCCGAAGCGCGGCATAAAGCGAATGTCGAGCGGGCGATGGCTGATGCATCGCGCCGAGATCGCGCTGTCGAAGAATTGCAACATTGTGTGATCAAGGCGGATCGTAGCGGGTTAGTGATTCACCCCAATGCTGCGAAATGGGAAACAGGGCCGATCGCCGAAGGCACCAACGTTTATAAGAACCAGGTACTACTGCTGATGCCAGATCTTCAACAGATGCAAGTCAAAATTGGAGTTCATGAATCGAGTGTCAAACGAGTTAAAACTGGGCAGAAAGCAAAGGTTACCCTCACCGATGGAATCCTTGATGGCGTCGTTTCGGACGTTGCGAGCATCACCAAGCCCGCAGGTTGGTGGACCGGAAATCAAGTTCGATACGACACATTGGTTACCCTTCCTTCCCAACCCAACCTAAGACCTGGAATGAGTGCCGAGGTGCTGATCACGGTCGCTGAGCACCAAAATGTGTTGCTGATTCCGGTGGCAGCAGTTGTTGAGCAGGACGAGCGTTTCTTTTGCTGGGTACAAACGGCACCCAAAGATAAATTCACCAAGCCAGTGCGAAAAGAAATTCAGATTGGCGACAGCAACGAGGTTTTTTCCGTTGTTGAAGATGGTTTGCTGGAGGGCGATTTCGTGTTGCTCAACCCGGCTGCCCATGAACAACTCGTTACGCCTGAGAGCGAGTCCGAAACCACCGAGCCCAAAGCCTCACCTGCCGAAACTCGCGAAGCCGTGGAGGCGAGCTAAATTGAATCCCAAATCAAACACCTTGCAAAGATAAATCGAAAACGGCTTCATGCAGAAAGCGATGGAAAAGACGCATCATTGATCGTATATCGCGTTAACAGAACCTTCGCGTTGCTATCACTTTCACACTGCACAGATTTCACCGTAAACAAAATAGCTAACACGATCATTCATCATTTCGACGTTGGATCGTCTCGCCACTAACGCGTTACAGAACCTTACATACTGAATCCCTTGATTGCTCAATTTTTCCAAACGGTTGTCCTCGGCATTAAAAGCCTACTCGTGCAAAAGTTACGAGCAGGACTTGCGGCATTGGGGATTTTCATTGGCACATCAACGGTAATTTGGCTCGTAGCGATGGGGGAAGGGGTTAGCTACCGAGCTCAGCAGCAAATCCTTGAGCTTGGCGCAAAGAACGTGATCGTTCGAACCAAGCAACCAAACGCAGGCAGTGCGGAAGAAGCCAATAATCGAGTCAAAACTTATGGGCTGCTGAGAGCGGATTACCGGCGCATCGTCGAGAACATCCCAAACATTCGTCGTGCAATCCCAATGCGTGAATTACGCTTTGAACTCCGTTTGGACGACCGAACGGCTGATGCGAAGCTAGTTGGCTGCGTCGAGGAATACCTAGAATTAAATCGGCTCGAGATCGCACGGGGGCGCTGGTTATCGGGCCGCGATCGCGGCAAAAAGGTCATCGTGTTGGCAAGCGATACCGCAAAGCGATTATTTCCGTATGAAAATCCAATTGGCAGGGCCATCTGGGTTGGCAGTGAGTTCTACACCGTGATCGGTCAGACAAAAGATCGCACTGCATCAGCAGCGATCGGCGGTAGCCTTGACTCTCGAGACTACAACCTCGATGCCTACATTCCGCTAAGAACGCTGCGACAACGCGTTGGTGACCTGGTAATGAAACGCGTAGGAGGTGGCCAAGGATCGAACTTCGTTGGCGAAGACGTCGAACTGAGCCAAATCACAGTGGAAGTCAACAACATTGAAGAAGTCGACGAAACGGCCCAGATCATCGAAACACTGCTAAGCAAGTACCACGATCAGGAAGATTACGCTGTCGTTGTTCCGCGAGAACTCTTACGTCAAGCAGAGCGAACTCGAATGATGTTCAATGTTTTACTGGTAGTGATTGCTGGGATTTCACTTCTTGTCGGCGGCATTGGCATCATGAATATCATGTTGGCCACGGTGACTGAACGAACTCGCGAGATTGGTGTCCGCCGAGCGTTGGGTGCGACACGAAGTGATATCATCAGTCAGTTCCTAACGGAGACAGTCGTATTAACAGCAAGCGGCGGATTGCTTGGCGTGTTGTTCGGTCTTTCTGTTGGTCCGATTTTTCGCATTGTGAAAAATGTCATTACGGCAATCTCACCAGACGCTTTACCGCCCGTCGTCCATTCGCTTGAACCCCGGATCGCGCTCTGGTCAGTCTTGCTATCCTTAGGGATTTCGCTCGGCGTAGGCGTCGTATTTGGTGTTTATCCAGCGCGTCGGGCGGCTTACCTAGATCCGATCGAGGCACTCCGACATGAATAGGCAGTACCCGATCTTTGTTTCTCCGAAATCATGTCCACGAATCACGACGGCCTGCGGTAATCCTTGTAGGATTCGGTTGGGTGTCGTCGGATTGCAATCTGGTTCCTCAAAGCAAGGTAAGATTGGCGGCATCCAGCCTCTTTTTGGTCAACGCGGCAATGCTCGGATACATCATTCTGATGCGAAGTCTACTACAGCAGAAATACGTTTTTCAACACGCTCATGAGTTTAAATCCTCACTCCGCGCAAATCTCATCCAAGCTAGTTGAAACGATGCTCCGAACCAACTTGAGGCGACTGCTTCAGAAAGACCCCACTGCCCAATGAGTTTATCCAGTGACTCGCCAAACGACGCGATTGATCTAAACAGTTCGCTTGAGTCGGCGAATACGCAGGAAATCGCTTTTCGAGTGCAATCACTCTGCCGCAGTTACTTCCTTAAGGGTGAAACGGTCCATGCACTAAGGGGCGTCTCGTTTGATGTTCTAGCGGGTGAGTATATCGCCATCATGGGACCTTCCGGTTCAGGGAAAAGCACCTTGCTGAATGTACTTGGTTGCCTCGATCGCCCAACAAGCGGAAAATATTTGCTGGCCGGCGATGATGTTGCACAAATCAATGACCACCAATTATCTCGGATTCGCGGTCGCCGCATTGGGTTTGTCTTTCAATCTTACAACCTTTTGCAACAACTTAATGTACTCGAGAACATCAAAGTTCCGTTGCAATATCAGGGCTTGCTTCAGAAAGATGCGATCCGGATCTGCCAGCAACTAGCCGAGCGAGTCGGGCTGGGAGACCGCCTCTACCACCGGCCAACGGAACTCTCGGGAGGTCAACAGCAACGTGTCGCGATCGCCCGTAGTTTGGTGAACGATCCCTATTTCATTTTGGCGGACGAAGCGACAGGCAATCTGGATTCCCGGACGACCGAAGAGGTTTTGGATTTGTTCGAGTCGCTTAATGATGATGGGAAAACGATCATCATGATCACTCACGAGGACGAGGTGGCCGCCCGCGCGAAACGAGTCATTC
>JAYZAR010000014.1:0-3600 GCA_036339635.1 Planctomycetota bacterium
CGAATCCAGGCCTCTTCTTGGGCCAACTTTTTGTCAAACAGAGCGTCCTGTTTTTCGGCCGCCACCAAGGCTGCCTCCTTGCGTTGCAAAAATGTTTGATAGTCACAGGACCAATCAAAGAGTTGACCCCGATCGATTTCCCAGATCCGGGTAGCCAAATTCTGCAAGAATGTTCGATCGTGAGTCACAAACAGCAATGTACCACTCCAGCGACTCAAAAACTCTTCAAGCCACAAGATGGATTGAATATCAAGATGGTTCGTCGGCTCATCCAACAACAAAAGATCCGGCTTCGAGACCAAAGCACGGGCTAGCAAAACTCGACGCTTCATGCCACTCGAGAGCGTCTCGAATGCAGCTTCACCATCCAGATTCATTCGAGACAACGTTTGCTCAACAGCGTGTTCGATCTGCCACTGTTCATGTGGGTCCTCTGTCCCGACAACTTTCTGTCCGGCTGCAACAACCGAGGACACCGTGCCAGTTTTGTCATGTGGCACCTCTTGGCTGAGTCTTGCGACGGTGGCACCCGCGGCTAATGTGACCGAGCCATGATCGGGCGTAACCTTGCCCTCCAAGATCCGCATGAGAGTCGTTTTGCCAGCGCCGTTTCGACCCAGCAAACCAATTTTCTGGCCAACCTCAATTCGTGAACTGACTCCATCCATCAGTAATGGGCCGCGAAAACCGATGGACAAATCGTCGATAGAAACCAGAGGCATGGATCAGGCAATTTCAGCTTGCTGTGACTGCTTACCGCTGGTTTCACGGAACAGTTCCGCGATCACTTCTTCCAACGGCACATCTTCAACGGCCACATCTTCAATCGGATTGTCGCGTAGAACACTCGCCAAGACACGAGGGACGTCTGCTCGATCAACTCGAATCCGTACCTTTGGCCACGTTTCCTCCAAGACCTCTCCCATCGCATCGAGAGAAGGCCGATGGCCATCGGCAAATTGCAGGGTCACGACTTTGTGACCGGAAAACTTATCAATGATCCCCGCAAGTGAGCCATCGTACTCGATTCGTCCGCCGGCGATCAGGACCACTCGTTTGCAGAGTGCTGCAACATCTTTCATGTAGTGGCTAGTCAGCAAAATTGTGATCTTCCGCTTCTCTTGATAGAACCGCAGAAACTGTTGAATGTTGTGCTGAGCAATGACGTCCAGCCCGATCGTTGGCTCGTCCAAGAACAAAACCTCGGGGCGATGCAACAAAGCAGCGATCAGTTCCATCTTCATCCGTTCGCCTAGCGATAGCTCCCGCACAGGCTGGCTCAGCAGACGGCCAACGTCCAGTAAATCGGTCAACTCGGCCAACGTCTTCTCAAACTGGTCGTGGTCAATGCCGTATATCTGCTCATGCAACCGATAAGATTCTTGGGCGGGCAAATCCCACCACAATTGGTTCTTCTGACCCATCACCAAGGCAAAGCGGCGGCGATAATCGTTCTTTCGTTGCCAAGGTGTGAAGCCCATCACAGAAGCCGTTCCTGCAGTCGGACTGATCACGCCGCTGAGCAGTTTCAGCGTCGTCGTTTTGCCCGCTCCATTGGGCCCGAGAAAGGCGACAAATTCTCCCTGGTCGACATCCAAATCGATGCCTCGTACCGCCTGAACGTCACTATATTCGCGGCGGAACAACCCGCGGATACTGTCGCCCAAGCCCTCTCGTTTCTTGTAAACACGATAAGATTTGGTGAGTTGTCGAACTTCGATGATCGGCATAAGTTGCTGGCTGGGAGTGGATTTTGTCGCATTGGCAACCGTACGACGAGGCAGCTGCGGGCCGCTTCGACTCGCAAGAGCCAACATTGTAGGTTCGAATCCCATCCTTCGTAGACCACCAAAATTGCCCGACAACTGGCTTCGTGAACTGATTAACCATGAAGAATTCGCTGCCGCCGCTTCGAATTGGACTCGGATATGACTCTCATCGCTTGGGAAACCAAGGTCCGTTACGAATCGGTGGTATTGATCTGCCGGCCGATGTCCATTCGATCGGGCACAGCGATGCCGATGTTCTACTCCACGCAATCACCGATGCTTTGCTGGGGGCCGTCGCGGAACCCGACATTGGCCAATTATTCCCTGATAATGCCGCGGAGAATCGCAATCGCGATAGTGCTGAGTTCCTGCACGAGGCCTTGGTTAGGATTCGCCACCATGGCATGGCGATCGTTAACTTGGACTGCGTGATTTTGGCCGAACGGCCAAAAATGGCTCCTCACTTAGTGGCCATGCGGGAAACCATTGCAGGCCTGCTGGATCTCGCGGTTGATCAAGTTGGCATCAAAGCTAAAACAGGGGAAGGCGTTGATTCCATCGGCAGTGCAAGCGCAATCGCTGCCCGGGCAATCGTGCTATTGCACCGAGTATCTGGCTGAAGTCAGCGTCGAAACGGCCCCTCTTTCTCCGTCGCCCCCCACTCCATCCTAATTACTTGCAAGAATCGATCACTGGCAGGTATCGGCGATCGCCTGTATCCCGGAAAAAAACGGGGTCTGCTAAAACGGCCAAGTTTCCTATAATCCCCCCACTGGTTCACTTTCCTCGGCTTTTTAATCGATCAATACGATGAGCACTGCCGCAGCCACCGCGCCGGAATCCGATACGACATCCCCTAAATCGGAGATTCGTATCTACAACACCCTCAGCAAGCGAAAAGAGTTGTTCGCACCGCTGCGACCGCCAAAGGTCGGTATTTATTTGTGCGGACCAACTGTCTATGCCGAGTCACACATCGGCCACATGGTTGGACCGGTGATTTTCGACACCATCAAACGCTATCTGCGGTACAGTGGATATGACGTGACACTGGTCATCAATATTACGGATGTCGACGACAAGCTGATTGCAAAAAGCCATCAGCGTGGGATACCGATGTCGCAAATCGCCTGCGAAATGACGGCTGATTACCTGGCAAACCTGAAAGAGCTGGGGGTCAACCAGATTGATTACCTCCCGCGGGCGACTGACCATATGCCCCAGATCATTTCCTTCATCGAGGAACTTGAGAAAAAGGGATTCGCCTACGCCGTCGACGGTGATGTTTTCTTCGGTGTCGCTAGGGACCCGAATTACGGGCAACTGTCTAACCGAACGGCTGATGCCCAACAGGGTGAGGGTGGCGAAGCGGCAGGCAAGAAACGCTCACCGGGTGATTTTGCGTTGTGGAAGAGCTCAAAGGCAGAGCAGATATCGTGGGAGAGTCCTTGGGGTCCGGGCCGACCCGGTTGGCACATTGAATGTTCTGCCATGAGCCACCAAATTTTGGGTGATACCTTTGACATCCATGGCGGCGGATTGGATCTGATGTTTCCGCATCATGAAAACGAACGGGCACAAAGCGGATGCTGCCACGATGCCCCCATGGTGAAGTACTGGCTGCACAACGGCCTGATGCGGGCTGGAGAAAAAGGCAAAGTCGGCGGCAAAAGCGATCGCGAGCCGAACTCTGACGACGCGGCCGCTGGCAAAATCAGCCGTAGCAAAGGCGCTGGTGGCTTGGCGGAGTTGATTCGCACCCAAACCGGTGAACGGATCCGGTTCTTCCTGTTGCGCACCCATTACCGTTCAACGATTGTTTACGGCGAGG
>JAYZAR010000015.1:0-3681 GCA_036339635.1 Planctomycetota bacterium
ACTGACCCAACGACCCATACTTTTCGGTGTGATACGAGTAGACACCCTTCACGTCTTTCCGTGATCCCTCGTAGAGGTTTCGGACGTAATCAGGGCCACCGTGAGCGGGGACAGAGTAAATTCCCCAGTGCGTGTAAATGCCGAACTTGGCATCCTTCACCCACTCCGGAAGCCCATTGGTCGACAGAGATTCCCATGTCGGCTGAAAGGGTTCATCAGCGATAACATTGGTTGCAAACAAACCAAAACATATACTTAGTAAGAGGTGACACTTGAATCGGTGCATATCTGGAATCAACGGTGAGGGGCAGATGTAAACTAGGAGGAGTCAATTCTGAGATGGAGTTCTGATATTCACGGTCATCACGGAATCGAGACATTGCTTATTCAACTCGCTATCACCAGCTACCTTGGCGTGAACTCAGCGAACGAGCCGGGCATTTTCAAGATCGCCTCGCGAAGCAACTGCTGCATCTCCCGAACTCGCGATTGCTGCAATGGATCGTGGAACAAATTGTTTCGCTCCAATGGATCGGCCGTAATGTGATATAGCTGATCGCGATCATAGTAATTTGGATAGAACGACCTGGCCGGCCCCTCTGACCCTCGCCCGCCTGGCCGGTCGGCCAAGTGGGTGTAAGGCAGCGATGGATCTGTGTGAAGCTTTTCGGGCAATCGAAAGGCCAGGTATTTCCAACCGTCCTTCAGCACAGCTCGCGTCGCGCCGATTTCGAAAAACAGGTGCTCGTGAATCTCTTGATTACTCCCTCGCAGCACCGAGGCAAAGCTCTTCCCATCGACCGAGTGGCGTTGTTCGGTGGTTACGTTACAAAGCTCGAAAATGGTTGGAACAAAGTCGATGTTAGAAATACGGACAGGTGACTTATGGCCACCCTTGAATCGTTTCGGTGACCAAACAAAACTCGTGGACTTGATCCCGCCTTCGTAGAGGGAGCCCTTTCCACTTTCTACTCCATGATCGTCAAAGAAGAAAACAATCGTATTATCAAGTGCGTTTAGAGCCCGCAGTTTGTCGAGTACCGCCCCAATTCCATCATCAAGCCAAAGGACGTCGTAAGCGGTTGGCTGATGCGATAAACCGGCCTCGGCGACACGCTGTGGTATCGTTTCGCGACCTGGTTGCACGGCGAGCGGTTTCTCCAACAGCCCTGCCGGCGTGGCCAATGGGTCACCGGTATACTTCTTGTATCGCGGCCCAGGCCCATGATTTAGGGTCGTCGCCATGTAGAGAAAAAACGGCTTGTCACCTTCGCTCCATTGATCCAGAAATTTCAACGCACCGCTCGTAATCCAATCCATATTATGGAATTCCAGCGCCTTGCATGTGTGCCCCGGTAGGTTGCCGTGGTAAAGACTCGCTGCATAGTCAAAGCCGCAACCCTCGAATGCAGCAATCAGCTTATGTTGCTTTTCGGCATAGTATTTTGCAACCTCTGCATCTCTTGGATCTGCATCGTCTGCAGGCCCCTCTTTACGACCTACGCCTTTCACCTCGATGACGTGATTCTTTCCAACTGCGCCGGTGAAATATCCCGCTTGCTGCAAAGTTCGAGCAACGTTGGGCGTCTCGGAATCAAGATGACAGTTCCAAGTGATATTGATCTGCTGATCACTGCTGGCGGCTTTCCGAAAGCTTGACGATCGACTGGCATACCTTCCAGTGAGCGCGGAGAAACGTGACGGGGTACAAACAGGGCTGGTCACGTATTGGTTAATAAAAACGATACCTTCCGACGCCAATCGATCGAGATTTGGGCTCAGATTCCGTGGTTCGCCCCGCTCATCGCGACCTTCTGGCAAGAAGTTGAACTCCTTTCGCTCTTGGTCATCGGAAATGATGAACAGAACATTTGGACGCGCGACATCCGCCGCTTGCTGAACCTGTTTACCTTGCGGTTCGGCGGCCCCCGCGACCTGAGTGATTGCTGGAGGTAGCAGCATCAAGATGACATAGCACATGATTTTCATTTGGATTTGGCACTCCAAGAAGGTTTGGTGTCATCCACAATCACACGGATTTGATCCAATGCGGATTCAGCACCCAAGCTCAAAATTAAGGTTCGTTTATCGGCGGCAAGCTCAACTGTGTCTCGATCCGGCTTGCCTGCCGGATTTTTCCGCGGTGCTTCAATGTCACGATGATTCTGTTCGTATATCCCCGCGGAATGTCCCAAAACGGAATCCGATTCTGCCAACTTTCGACCACTGGCGATTAATCCCAGAATTGGCTGATCAAAGGTAATCTGCCCCATGACCATTGTGCGATTGCGATCACTCGGATTGAGCTGCAGCAAGTAGCTCCGAACGCGATTGGCGGTACTCAGGGAAAGCATCGATTGATCACGCAGTCTGCGGTATTCCCCCGGTTCCAACACGTCGACTCGTAGTGCTGATGCCAACAGAACATTCCGCCGTTCTGGAAACACGACAATGTGCTCGCTGTCCGCGAATCGGTCAGGAACAAAGCCTGGACCAAGTGAAACGAATTTCATCACTCCGGTTATCTGGAGGACGCCTGAGTTTATTGGCCAGGCTTGTTCGAAGGCTTCCGTTTCGAATTCAACTGCTTCGATCATCGATGAAATGCGATCGGCTCGTATAGCATACCCTTCAACGATCCGTTGCGCCGGCACATGCCCAGAGTTTTCAGATTGCGAATTGACCTCTACTTCACCTTCAAATACCGAAACGTTTGTTAGCTCATCGCTGCCAACGGATACGCGAAAAGCAGTCCCGAGATTAGCGACCTGCAAGGCCGGTGTTTCGATGCGAAATCCCATCGCTGCCTCCGGCATACGAGCGGTAAGGATTCCACGATGCAATTGCACTCCGTTCCCACTAATTACCTCAAACTTTGTTGGCCCTTGCAGTGTCGCGGAGACCCCATTGGCAGACTTCAATCTTGCCAATCCGATCTTAAACTGCAGGGTGCCAGGTCCAATCACCTCGCCTTCACTTCTTTCCTCTGCCCATTCTGTAGCAGGCTGATGAACGATTATTGCGATGCCGTCTGCATTCATTGCATCGTATGATCTGTGGCTTCGAAGGACCGCAAAGGCCAACATAGCCGCTGCTGCAATCGCGAATGCAACCAATATAAAACTTTGTGGCTCCCGCAATCGCGATTCACGATGCCTCACACTGGTAGCATGCTCAATCGATTCAGACTCAGCTTGCATTGCATTCAATGCGTTATGTTGAATCCTACGCCGCTTTAAGGACCGCCTTACATCTGCGTGCAATTCAGCACGTTCCGCAAACAAAACCACAAACTCCGATTTGCTTTCCAACCACTCCAAAACCGTCTGTCGCTCTTGCTGCGTACTTTCACCATCGAGGAAGCGGTCGAGCAATTCATCATCCACCGTCATCATCCAGCCTCCGCTGCCAGTCGCCGTTGAATGCATTCTGCCACCGCGCCGCGAACTCGCGTTAGCAGCACACGAACTGAACCAATCGTCGAACCGATCTTGGACGCAATACCACTCGCTGCCATCTCATCGAGGTATCGCATATCAAGCAATCGCCTCGATCGCTCTGGTAAGTTTTCCAGGCATTGCTCCTAGGCTCCACGTCGCTCATGTCTCTGACCGCTACGTCGTGCGATAACTTCACCAAGTTGTTTGAGGAGCTCATCCGAGAACACTAGCTGATCTCGGT
>JAYZAR010000016.1:0-11736 GCA_036339635.1 Planctomycetota bacterium
GTCCAATGCCAACGGTGGAATAATGGCATTTACACGTGATCCATCTTCCAAACGGGCATCCACCATTGGGGATGTCTCGTCGACTCGGCGACCAACCTTACTCACGATTCGGTCAATGATCTGCAACAAATGCTTGCCATCACGGAACTCCACCTTGGACTTCTGTAACTGGCCACCCTTTTCCACATAGATGTTCTTGGGACCATTGATCAAGATATCGCTGACACCACGATCTTTCAGAATCAGCTCCAACGGCCCTAATCCCAGCACCTCGTCGATTACTTCGTCGACAATCCGCTCGCGCTCTTGACGGTTTAGAAGCGTCTCTTCTTGGTCGCATAAGTGCTCAACGACCAGACGAATTTCGCGTTTGAGCGTATCGCCCTTGAGATCCCCAACTCGAGAAAGGTCCAGCTTGTCGACCAACTTCCCATGAATCCGTCGTTTGACTTCTTCGAATTGCTCCTGCCGACTGGCCTCAGTCCGAGGCATTTGATTATTCGTACGCATCGCAGATTTTTCCTTGTCTGAAAAAACCGTCAGGTCCCGTGCATTCCCCCTCATCCTTGCAGCCGCGCTGCAGACAGGCGAGACCAACTCACGCCCAGTTCCAGATGAGAGCTTTTCGCGTGGGTTGTAACGTCTGACCGGCCGAAGAATTCAACCACTACCAGTCCCAGGTCGGTGCAGACACCTAACCCTTCGAAAACATAGGACGCGAACGAGGCACTTTCGTAAGTTTTCACGCAGAGAACGTGACTTGATCCATGATTTGGCCCGAATCGAAAAGCCAACATCGAGGCGGAGTGAGCAAACGCCCGCCGCCGCGCACGATCGAATCACAGCACCGAATCAGAAGACCGAATCACAACACAAGACCGGGACCACACTTAAATCCCCCGATCCCCTAAAATAGAACGGGGACGGTTCCAATATCGAAACCGGATCGGCCTCAGGCGGTTTGTGAATCATGGCTTCGCCAGTCACCGCCCGCGGTTCCTTATGGGCGGCAACGAAGAGTCAGCATCAAAGCCATCAACATGGCGATCACAAGCCAGATGAATGCAGAAACTGGAGAAAGATCAGGCTTGCCCAACAAGTGGCTGCGAATCGCAATCACGCGACACTCGGGAAAATCTTAGTCCTCAGCACAAGATACCATTGGTTCGCAACAAAAATTTACAAAAGCAGCCAGGCCGCAAAAATGCGACCTGGCCAAAATGCATTTGTGAAAAGCCCAGCGAGATGGGTTCTCTACCAAGGACCTCGCACATAATAAACACCAAACTGATCGGTATGGCTGGGCCATGGCGGAGCGGGACGGAACGATCCAGCCTTTGCAACGCCAGGTGAATTAGCGTTCCGACCAAATTGATGCGGAACCGGATACATCAAGTTTTGACTAACGCCCCACGAATAGGTCTGCCGCATGTGTGCGGTCGGTGGAACAATTAATGCCAACGGCTGCCCATACATCTGGTTGTAATACGGCCCGTGCCACGGCTTATTCATGGAGAAATTGTGGGACCAGATTTGCGTTGCCGCATAGGGATCGCTAGCGTCCACATTAGACGATGACGCCGCCAGCACGGCGGACAGCATTCCGGCTGCGAGAAGGATTCGGCGGATCATATTGGCTAACCTTTCAGGTTCAATTCGGGAGTGCTAAGGGGAGGGAGGTCAGAAACTAACGCGGGAGCCGCAAAAAGTTCCAATAGAAATTGCTCGCTGTTTGGCGAACGGGTGGATAGTAGTAGGACGCCTTTGTTCGGTTCATCCCACGGCCACAGTCGTAGTGCCGATGAAATCTGTCCTTGTGTGCGTACAGCATGTGATGTGGGTAAAACGGCTGATACGTGTAGAAAGTGTGTCCCACATTGGGCGGCACGGGTAACGGTGAAATGTACATCTGTGCGTTGGACTGATTGCAATTACCCTTCGTAAAGTAGTTGTAAAACAGGTCCGGATTCCCGTAGCGTCGCGATTGGCAGTCACCAACAAACGTTGTGTCGCCACAGACGACTCTTGAACCGCTCGAGAGATCGCCAACGTGGCAGTTGCAATTGTCGGCAAGAGCAGTGGTCGTCAAGGTGGTCACCAACGCGACGGCGAAGGTGGCAGCAAGCTGCGAAAGTATTGTTCTTTTCATCGTTCGGGTCCTTCGTGAACGTCGCCAGGCGTGTCGGCAGTTTGGGAGTATCCATTTCCAGAATGTGTTTGGTCGTTCTGGACCAAGCCTGGCTGGGTGCACAAGGCACTCGGCCAGCGAACTGGATGTCTTCCATGTCACTTTCGGACCGTCAACTGCCCCGGGATGATGTTAGTCACCAACTGGGTTGCAACTCGTTCGACCACCCGTTTCGGTGCCACACCTTTGATCGCTAAGACCGTTGCCGGTTCACAACCCGTGGAAGATGGCATAATCGAGCCGATCAGCGTTAGCCGCACAAACCACCCACTTTCTCATTTGGTAAACTTCTGCGCAAAATGCCGGTTGTTCGGGCCGGAATCATGACGCAAGACCGGCAAAAAGTGGAACGGGCCCGACGGAACCAGATGGATCACAGACTGAACGACGTACAGAAAAGGACCTTCGCGCGTGGCAAAACGTCGATCTTCCAGCAAATCCTCGCGAACTTCCCGACGTGCCGCAAATCGAGCGGGCGGAGATGGGGATTCTCTCTTCGGTGCCGTCGACCCGGTCGGAATTGGGGTCCCGCTCCGGCAGGCAGCACAAGAAAGGTATCTCAACTACTCACTCTCAGTGATTACGAGCCGGGCCCTCCCGGACGTACGGGACGGGCTCAAGCCGGTACAGCGCCGGATCCTGTATACGATGAACCAACAGGGCCTGACAGCGACCAGCAAGCACGTCAAGTGTGCCAAAGTCGTTGGCGATGTAATGGGCCGATATCATCCGCACGGCGATAGTTCGATTTACGATGCGCTGGTCAGGATGGCCCAACCCTTCGCTCTAAGAATGCCTCTGGTTGACGGAAGTGGCAATTTCGGAAGTGTTGATGGCGACAATGCAGCCGCCATGCGGTACACCGAGTGTCGCATGACTCCGATTGCGTCAGAAATGTTGAGCGATCTGTCAACGCGGACCGTCGCCTTCAAACCGAACTACGACGGTAGCCGAGAAGAACCGGTCGTCCTACCGAGCCGAGTCCCCAATCTGCTGATCAATGGTGCCACGGGGATCGCGGTCGGCATGGCGACCAACATTCCACCGCACAATCTGAAAGAGGTCTGCAATGCACTGCTAAAGCTGCTGCAGAACCCCGAGATCAAAGACTATCAGCTGGTCGCTGAAAATGCGGTTCAAGGTCCCGATTTCCCGACAGGTGGAGAAATCATTAACAGCAAGGATGAACTGCGGGACCTCTATGCAACAGGGCAGGGCACGATCAAGCTCCGCGGCACCTCGAAGCTCGTCACGAAAGGCAGCACCCGAATGCTGCAAATCACCTCCATCCCCTTTGGAGTCAATAAGGCTGCCATGGTCGAGCGGATCAGCGAGATCATCTTCAGCGGTAAATTACCACTCGTCACCGAGGTACGGGATCTGTCGACGGAGGAAATCAGAGTCGACTTGTTACTGAAGAAAGACGCGGACGAAAACAAGGTCCTCGCTTACCTTTACAAAAACACGCAGTTTCAAAACAACTTCAATGTCAACTTGACTTGCCTCGTGCCCACAGAGAATCCCGAGGTTGGTGCCCCCAATCGCTTGAGCTTGAAGGAAATCCTTTGGCACTTTTTGCACTTCCGATTGGCTGTCATTACCGAGCGGCTCACAAATGAATTGCGAGCCCTGGAAAAGCGAATTCACATCCTGAACGGATTCGCGTTGATCTTTGACGCCTTGGACGAGATTATCCGCATCATTCGCCGCAGTGATGGCAAAGCCGATGCAGCAACGAAAATCATGCAACGATTCCCCGTCGCCAAGAAGAAGAATGGCTTAGACGAGGAACAGCCCGACGCGATCCTGGAGCTGAAACTGTATCGGCTGGCGAAGTTGGAAATCAACTTGGTTTTGGACGAGCTAAAGGACAAAAACCGTCGAGCAAGACAAATCAGAAAATTGCTTGCCGAGGATACCCGCGACACCAATGCGTCCGGCCGCTGGAAAATTGTCCGGGATGAGATTGAGTCGTTGGTGCAGCAATATGGCAAAGGACCAAACGGCAAGCGTCGCACCTCCATTTCGACCGCAGCAGACGAACCGGAGTATACAGCCGAAGATTTCATCGTTGCAGAGGATTGCCATATTCTGATCACCAAGGAAGGCTGGATCAAACGTCAAAAACAAATTGCTCAACCAAGCAAGAGCCGGTTAAGACAGGGCGACAGCGTACTCGGTTGTGTCGGCGGTAGCACACGCGAAACCATCGGTCTGTTTTCTTCACTTGGCGTCTGCTACACCACGCGAATGATTGATATCCCCGCCTCGACGGGATTCGGCGAACCAGTGCAAAAGCTGTTCAAGATGAAGGATGGTGAGCGAATTGTTGCAGTAATGTCATTTGACCCGCGTGTCATTGGCGATATCCGAGAAGACCCCAAGCAAGCCGACCTGTGCCCCGCGGTGCATGCGCTAGCCGTCTCTTCCAATGGCTTCGCACTGCGATTTGGGCTCGAGTCCTTCGCCGAAGTCTCAACGCGAAGCGGACGAAGATTCGCACGCGTCAAATCGGGCGCAACAATTGTCGATGTCGCAGCTATCGATGGCAGCGAAAACGTACTTGCCATCAGCCACCAATGCCGTGCGATGATCTGTCACGCTGAGGAAATCAACTACCTCTCCGGGCCGGGCAAAGGCGTGACGCTGATCCGACTGGCATCGGATGATGAATTGCTTGGATTCAAACCATCCAGAGGCGATCGCGACCTGCTAACGGTGAAGACCAGCCGGGGCGCGAAGAAAACGATCTCTACTGCCAAGTACCGCGTAACCTCACGAGGAGGCCGCGGCAACGAGATTCAGAAAAATGGCAGAATCTCACAAATCGTCTTACCACCACCTGAAGCTCCCGCCCCGCTGGATGGCGGCGAATAACTTCCAGCATTTGTTGGTAAATACGCTTTACCACATGGCAACATCAATCTCAGAAAAACGAAAAAAACTTCACTCGAAATTTAGCAGATCCGATGGCAATCGCAGCGAAACGGTACGAAGGCGAAGACATCGTCGTCCTGGAAGGACTCGAACCAGTCCGTAAACGCCCAGGCATGTACATCGGTGGTGTCGGCATGGCAGGACTGCACCACTTGGTGTGGGAGGTCGTCGACAACTCAGTCGATGAGGCAATGAACGGACATGCCACCGAAATCAGCGTGACCCTTCACAAAGACCAACACACAATCACGGTCGCCGACAACGGCCGCGGCATTCCAATCGACAAGCATCCCAAGACGAAAAAGTCAGCTCTCGAAACTGTCCTCACGGTTCTCCATGCCGGTGGAAAATTCGACGGCGACAATTACAAGACGGCTGGCGGACTTCACGGAGTTGGTGCGTCCGTGGTGAACGCTTTGGCAAAACAACTGACCGCGGTCGTGCGTCGCGGCGGATCCCAATATCGAATGACATTTGCCAAAGGTAAACCGACCAGCAAACTACAAAAGCTGAAGAGCTCGGTGCGAGGTACCGGTACTTCTATCACGTTCACACCTGACCCCACCATCTTTCCCAAAACAGCCTTTGATAGTTCGGTCATTCGCGCTCGGCTGGAAATCGCCAGCTTTCTTCATCGTGGCGTAAAGGTCGTTTACACCGACGAAACAGCGAAAACGAAAGAAAACTTTCTGCATGAACAAGGAATCGTTGATTACCTGGGCAAGGTACTCAAGGATCGCAAAGCACGCCCAATACACGAAACGCCGTTCACCTTTCGAAAAGATGGCGAGGTTCGTCTTGAATTAACGCTGCAATGGACTGAATCAACCGACGAACACGTTCGCAGCTATGTCAATGGGATTCCCACAGGCAACGGGGGCACCCATGAGAATGGCTTCCGCGGTGGACTCAACAAGGCGGTACGAAATTACATCGACACGCACAGCTTGACGCCCCGCGGAGTCAAAATCACTCACGAAGACATTCGCGAAGGTTTGGTCTCAATCGTTTCGGTTTTTTTACCGGAGCCTCAGTTCCAAGGCCAAACAAAAGATCGCTTGAACAACATAGAAATGCAGTCAATCGTTGAAGCCGCGATGCGACCCGCATTGGAACAATGGATGAACAACAATCGCAGTGTTGCAGATTCAATCATTGCAAGAATTATTGCGTCTGCCAGAGCCCGTGCCGCGTCTCGTGCTGCGTCAGCCGCAGTTTCGCGTAAAGGGGGATCAAAGCGAACGATGCTGCCGGGGAAACTCAGCGATTGTGTTTCCAGCGGGAAGGGTGACTCTGAAATCTTCATCGTCGAAGGAGACTCAGCGGGCGGGAGTGCGAAACAAGGACGCGACCGAAACTCTCAAGCAATCCTGCCGCTTCGTGGTAAAGTGCTCAATACCGAATCTGCGACCCTGAAAAAAATCCTCGAGAACAAAGAAATCCAAGACATGGTTGCGGCCCTCGGTTGCGGGATCGGTCCCAACCTGAATACCGCTGACCTTCGTTACGAACGAGTGATTCTACTGGCAGATGCAGATTCCGATGGACACCACATCACCACGCTCCTGCTGACCTTCTTTTATCGACACATGCCCGCATTGATTGCCGACGGTCGTTTAATCATCGCGGTACCACCGCTCTACCCGATCGATCTCGGGGAGGAAACGCATTGGGCTGCCGATGAACCGGCTCGTGAAAGAATCCTGGCCGACTACACCGGACGAGCGAATCCAGAAATCACGCGGTTCAAAGGGCTTGGCGAAATGATGCCCAAGGTTCTGTGGGATACGACACTCAACCCGCAAACACGACGTTTAGTGCGAGTCGAAATCGATGATCATCTGGAAACCGATCGTGTGATCAGCGATTTGATGGGACGCGACGCTTCCGCCCGTTTCCGATTCATCATGGAACGCGCCGAAGATGCTGAAGCGATCGACGTTTAATGGCTTCGAATCACATCGCATCGCCGTCGCTAAACGATCGCTGCTGAAAGGTCCACCAAGCAGATAAAAAATCACGTGGCAATTCAGCGAAGCGGTGGGGCAACAGACTGCCGGATGATCAATTCCCCTTGAACTGCTTGCGTTGAAAACTCGCCACCCTCAATCAGGTTCAGAATCGCTTCGGAAGCCTGTCTTCCCATCTCTTGGGCGGGCTGCCGAACCGTGGTCAAAGGTGGAGTCACGTACGCGGATTCGAGTTGATCGTCGAATCCAATCAACGAGACATCTCGGGGAACTTGCATACCACGCTGGTCGAGTGCCAGACGTGCACCAAACGCTGACAGGTCGTTCGCCGCAAAGATAGCGGTGAACGCTAGATCGCGAGAAAGTAACTCGTTGACAGCCCGAATGCCTGATTCCGCCGAGAAATCCCCGTCGACAATCAGCCTCGGATCGGCCGTCAGATCTGCTTCATGGAATGCTTGTTGATAACCAGCAAATCGGTCAACTGCGTCAGGATGGTGCTCCAAGCCTCGAATGATTGCGATTTGTCGATGCCCTTGCTGCAACAAATATCTGGTTGCCACGTACCCGCCAGACACATTGTCCATGTAGATGCAATGATGACGATCACTTGGCAAATTCCTGGCCACAATCACGGTCGGCAATCCAGAGCATTGGCGACTGATTTCGTCACTGGGAACACCGCCACCAATCAGCACCATTCCATCGACCCGCCGCCCGACCAACGCTCTAATGGCATCAATCTGCTTCGTTTCTTGCCACTGGCCATCCGCAAAAATGGGGGAGTAACCGGAATAGCCCAGCCCCGCGATGACGCCCTGGGCAATTGCGTCGTAGAACGGGCTCCCAATTAATTGGGTCAACACACCGACGGTCATCGAACGACCACTTGCCAAACTGCGGGCAACGAAATTGGGGCTGAACCCGAGTCTTTCTGTCGCTTCAACCACGGCTTTTCGCTTTTCTGGAGCGACGGCCGCTGTGCGATTGAGGACGCGAGAAACGGTACTTTTTGAGACACCCGCGACTCTGGCGATGTCTTCAATGGTCACATTTTTCATCCCTGTACCGTACCAAACAAGAAACCGGTTTCAAGATGCAATTTTGACTAGAAACTCATTGTTTATTGCTCCTAAGGCCGCTATCCTGAAACCGGTTTCAGGATACGGATCGGCTGTTCACTTAACACCACGCTGCAAACCAATTCCCCTCAACCGGCGCCACGATGGGCAGCGAAATGCCAAACGCGAACGGTTTGGAGTACGAGAAAAACGGGCCCGCTTCCTTACGCGAGAACAAGCTGATGAGTGAAACCGAGATCACAAAGGCCCCCGTCCCCATGGGCAAAAAAATCGCCTTTGGATTCGGCATGCTTGCCAACCAAATGTTCCCCGCAGCATTGGGAGTCTTTCTGGTTGTTCTCGTTCAAGACCTCGGTTTTCCGCCGCTGGCCTGGGGCTTCATCTTTTTCGCTCCGAGAGCGTTTGATGCCATTACCGACCCGATCATGGGCTTCATTTCTGACAACACGAAGTCTCGATGGGGTCGACGCAGAAAATATGTTTTTCTTGGCAGTTTGATTTTGGCTGTCAGTTACATCGCGATGTGGCAACTCTATCGGGAAAACGGCCTGTACTTTAATTTCATTTACTTCATGGCTTTCTCGCTCGTATTCTATTTGGGGCTGACAATTTTCAGTGTGCCCTACGTCGCCATGGGCTACGAAATGAGCGATGACTTTCATGAACGAACCAGCATCATGGCCGTCGCACAATTCATTGGCCAATGGGCTTGGGTCATTGCCCCATGGTTCTGGGTCATTCTGTACGACCCTGCCTGGTTCCCCAACGCCGACACTGGAGTCCGGCAATTATCGATCTGGGTTGGAATCGTTTGCGGCTTGCTGGCAATGATTCCAGCGATTTTCATTCGAGACCAGTCAACCTTGGACCGAGATGATCTGAAGCCAATTCACATCAGCTCAATCAAGAGCAGTCTGGGCGATATTGCCAAGTCGACCTTGGATGCATTTTCAATTGCTCCGTTTCGCAAACTTGCCATGGCCACGTTTTTGGTATTTAACTCGTTCAACGTCATTGCCCAATTCACTTTCTTTATTATCGTTCACCACCTGTTTAATGGTGACACCGAAAAGGCCGGAGTCTGGCCGGCGATGCACGGTTGCATCGGAGCATTAGCCACCACCTTCTTGGTCATTCCTGTAGTCGCAGCGATCTCAAAAAAGCTTGGCAAGAAGCAAACCTTCATTCTGTCCCAAGCAATCTCGATCATCGGTTACATCCTATTCTGGTTTTTGTTCGTTCCGGGCAAGCCATCCTGGTTTCTTTGGGCACTACCGTTTCATTCCTTCGGGATTGGTGGCCTCTTTACTCTCATGATGTCGATGACGGCGGATGTTTGCGATCTGGACGAATTCAACACCGGCAAACGGCGAGAAGGAACCCTTGGTGCTGTGTATTGGTGGATGGTTAAATTTGGACATGCATTCGCAGGTCTGCTCGGCGGCCTGATCATGTGGTTCGTCGGTTTTGATCCTGGCAATGTGACGGAATCATCTTTGACAGGCCTCCGAATTTTCTACTCCTTCCTACCGATTGCTGGGGTCGTGGGCGCTATTTTGATCATGTCCCGCTACGAGATCACGGAATCGAGCGCTGACGAGATCCGTGTCGAACTTGAAAGACGGCGAGCAGAGGCAGCCACTGCTTCTGAATAAACGCGACATCTCGCTGTGTCGCCGCGCATCTTCATTCAATCAACAAATCAATTGAAGCAACCTCGCGATCCGATTTGAATCAACTACCATTCCGCCAACGCCAACCACGATTGATTCTCAACCGATGACGATGACCGTAAACGATTTGGCCCCAGTAAGGGGAGTGACCGGCGAATATGCATTACTTGATGGTGAACGCTACTACCGTATCGCCAACAACCAACAGATGCCCGAATTCTTCATGTCACTGGTGGGGGCCAGCGACCATTGGATGTTCATTTCCAGTTCGGGTGCATTGACCGCCGGCCGCTGCGATCCTGATACCGCTTTATTCCCTTACGCTTCAGATGATCAGATCTCTGCGTGCCGCGCCACTACAGGTTCGACAACACTGATTCGGGCGAGTTGGCTGGGACGCAGCGACAGCGAATCCATCTGGGAACCCTTTTCGTCACATGATCAATCCGACGAAATCCGTCGCAATTTGTACAAAAGGCCACTCGGTAACAAGGTCGTCTTTGAGGAAATCAACGAGACGAGAAAACTCGCTTTTCGATACCGCTGGGTGTTTAGCGAGCAATATGGTTTCGTTCGCACTTGTCGGCTGCAGAACAGAGGCGATTCATTGTGTTCGATTGATTTGCTCGATGGCTTGCAAAATTTGCTTCCGTACGGCGTGAGCAGTGAATTCATGATGCGCTACAGCAATCTCGGAAACGCTTACAAGAAGAGTGAATTGCTGCCAGAATCGCAACTCGCGTTGTTTTACCTTAGTTCAATCCCCACCGACCGGGCAGAGCCGAGCGAAGGCTTAAAAACAACAACGGTTTGGCAGTCAGGACTGACTCCCAAGGCCGTTCTGCTGTCCACCGAACAAGTCGACGAATTCCGACGCGGAAAGCCGTTGCAAACGGAGACTGATGTGCGGGGAAAAGCGGGCGCATTTCTGCTGAACCAGTCCCTCGAACTCGCGCCCGGCGAATCAATTCATTGGCAGGTCGTCGCCGAGTTAGAACAAGATCACACTGACGTCATCAATCTTGATCACTGGTTGCAGCATTCAAGTGATGTGACGAGCAATGTTGAATCCGATATCGCATCAGGTGAACAGGAGTTCCTGAAAATCATCTCGTCTTCCGACGCAAGACAATGCGGCGCAAACGAGCGGCGCAGTGATCGACATTGCTCCAACACGATTTTCAATGTGATGCGGGGTGGTATTCCTTTGGAGGGTTACCGTGTTGATGCGGACGATTTTCGAAGGCATATCCGCGGCTTTAACAAAGCGACTTTTGGGCAACACCAAACCCATCTTGAGGATCTTCCATCGGTGGTTCTGATCACCGATCTATTGTCGTCAATCGCTGAAGCTGCCGATCCCGATCTGACCCGTTTGTCCCTGGAGTATTTACCCCTGGCCTTTAGCCGTCGGCACGGTGATCCGACGCGACCCTGGAACCGGTTCGCAATTCGGCTCCGCACAGCCAACGGCAAAACAAACCTAGATTACCAGGGAAATTGGCGTGACATCTTCCAGAACTGGGAAGCATTGGCGGTTTCTTTTCCGAAATTCAATACCGCAATGATCTGCCGCTTTGTGAATGCGACGACTGCTGACGGATACAATCCGTATCGTCTAACAAAGGATGGCTTCGAATGGGAAGAACCAACGCCAGATGATCCCTGGGCAAACATTGGCTACTGGGGAGATCACCAAATCATCTACCTGCTCCGGTTATTGGAGAGCAATCGCCGAACGGAACCCGATGCCCTGCAGCAACTGCTGAATTCGCGAGTGTTCGTACACGCTAACGTTCCATATCGCATCAAGAATTTTGAACAGATCAAACAAGATCCTCAATCGACAATCGTCTTTGACGGTGATCTGTCCGCTGAGATTTCAG
>JAYZAR010000017.1:0-13670 GCA_036339635.1 Planctomycetota bacterium
CCGGTAGCACTGGCCCCCCGAAGGGCGTGCTGTACACACATGGCACTTTTCATGCGCAAATTGATCGCATTCGTGAACGATATGACATCCACCGCGGATCGCGTGACTTGGCGTGCTTTCCACTGTTTGGTTTGTTTGATGCGGTGATGGGCGTCACCACGATCATTCCCGATATGGACCCAACAAGACCCGCAAAGGTCAATCCCCAACGATTAATCGAAGCCGCCACTCAGTGGGAGGTTGACCAAGCGTTCGGATCACCGGCATTGTGGAATACAGTGGTTCGCTGGGCAGAGAAAAACAATGTCACCCAACCGTTTCCCACCGTTCGCCGCGTACTCTCCGCCGGAGCACCAGTCCCCGCTGTCACCCTGGAGAAACTACGTGGATTGATTCACCCCGAGGCCAACATCGAGACGCCCTACGGCGCGACGGAAGCCTTGCCCATCGCATCGATCGAATCGCGAGAAATCATTGCCGAAACAGGACCAGCTGCCTCAAAAGGAAAAGGCACTTGCGTTGGCACCCGCTTCGATAACGTGCAATGGAAGGTTATCGAAATCGAAGACGGTCCCCTCGAGACGATCGACCAAATCGTCGAATTGCCCACCGGTAAAATTGGTGAATTAATGGTTACCGGACCGATGGTCACGGAACGCTATGCCGTACGATCTGATCAGAATTCAATGCATAAAGTTCGTGATGGGGAAATCACTTGGCATCGCATGGGTGACGTTGGCTATTTAGATGCCCGCGACCGATTTTGGTTCTGCGGCCGTAAAGCCCATCGCATCACGATGGGAAAACGGACGCTATACACTGTCCCATGCGAAGCCATCTTCAACGCGCATCCCGCGGTGTATCGCTCCGCCTTGGTGGCCCGCGGCGAACGCCCAGCACAAGAACCGGTGATGATCATCGAACCGCATCCCGAAAAACGACCAAATTCTGACCTGGAACGACAGAAGCTGCTCGCGGAGCTACGAGACCTCGCTGCACGTAATCCGCTGACCCGCCGCCTCGAAGAAATCCAAATTTGGCCAAGCTCGCTGCCCGTAGACATTCGCCACAACAGCAAGATCTTTCGCGAACAACTCGCTGAAGAAATCGCCAAGAAATAATAAAAAGCGAAGAGCTGCCGGAACTCACCTACCACAAAGATGCTCGGCCCGAACACAAAAAAACAGGGCGAGGCGAGGATTGCGGAAGATTGGAATGAACCGGCTCATGCAGCTATACTCGGGCCGTTCTATGCCTTTCTCCCTTGGATTGTTTGCCATGATTCGTCGTGAGTTTCTGACCACTTCCGCTGTCCTGACCGCTGCTGCTGCAACACCGCAATGCTTCGCGGCACTCGGCAAAAACAACAAGTACCGAAATGAAATCGGGATCCAGCTGTACACGTTGCGTAATCAAATCAACGAGGATGTCGAGGGCACGCTAAAAGTGGTCGCCGACGCGGGGTATTTCCAGGTAGAACCTTACGGGTTTCCTGATGCCGGGGAAATGATCCAGGCGGCGAAAGACAACGGTATGACGGTGAACTCGAGTCACTTTGCATGGGATTCGGTTGTCAATCCTGATGACGACGGCGTTCCCCCGTTTGCCGAGATCCTGGAAAAAGCCAATGACGCTGGTCTGACTGATTTGGTGATTCCCTACCTCGCTGATAAAAATCGAAAAACTCTCGATGACTATCGACAATTGTGCGATCGCTGCAACAAGGCGGCCGAACAGGCCAAAGAAGCAGGAATTCAGCTGTCTTACCATAACCACGCTTTTGAATTTAAACCAATGGACGACGGCAAAACTGGCTATGACATTTTGATCGAGCGGTTCTCAGAGGATATGCATTTTGAAATTGATGTTTTCTGGATTGTCGTGGGCGGACATGATCCGGCGAAATTGATTCGCAAACTTAAAGGTCGTGTATCTCAACTGCATCTCAAAGATTTAAATAAAGCGGTTCGGACGCCGAACTACGGGTCAATTCCAAACGAGGCATTCGAGGAACTCGGTGATGGCACGATCGCAATGGAGCCAATCATCCGCGCCGCGAACCGTGCCGGTGTGAAATACTGCCACGTCGAACAAGATCACTCGCCAAATCCGATCCAAAGCATCCAACAAAGCATGAAGTATTTAAAAACGTTGTAGGATTTCAGTACGACTGATCGGTGTCCTGCCAACCGCCATTGACCGGTGAAGCCACACAAACCGTCATTCCGATTGGTTGTCCATGTTAAAAGTGTCAGCGAATAAAGTGCCGCTCGAAAGCTGAGGAGCTCCCCGATAATGTCGAACCGATTTGTGATTACCCTGATTACGGGAATGCTAACGATGTGCGGCCAAGTTCGAGCAGAAGTCGCAGAGGGAGATGATGCTCCTACCTGGAGAATGATCGGCAGTGATGGACGAACTTATTCGTCTGATGGATTCAAAGGTAAAAAGGCGTACGTGATCGCTTGGTACCCCAAAGCATTCACCGGCGGCTGAACGAAAGAATGCAAGTCGCTCCGTGAGAGCGGCAAAGCCCTTCGCGAATTCGACCTTGCTTATTTTACAGCCAGCACCGATCCCGCCGAAAAAAATCGCGACTTCGCTGAAAGCCTTAACCTTGACTACCCGATACTAAGTGACCCAAGTAAGGAGGTCGCCAAGGCGTTCGGTTGCTTAAACCCTCGGGGAATGTCAAGTCGCTGGACCTACTACATCAGCAAAGACGGAAAAGTGCTGTACATCGATAAGAAAGTCAAGTCGGCGAACCATGGCGTCGATGTGGCCACAAAACTCACGGAACTTGGCGTGGACAAGAAGTGAACGTTTCAGTTAACGCCGAATTCACTTGATCATTATTGCAATGCGACATCAAGCCGGTCCCCCACGTTAAGCAAAGAGAGAGATTTAGCATGACTTCACGAAGCTTTGACGGGAACGAGCAAAATTCGATCAAAATGCAATTCCATTCGTCCGAAGCCAACTCCTCAAAGTGATTTAATGGCGGTCCCAATTACCGACCGCTTTCTCTATCAATTGCAGCCAATGCGACGGACGATTGCGTTCATTGCTGCAAACTATTTTGGCGGGTTGAATACACCGATTGCCGTATTCGAAAAATAAGTTCACCCTCTAATCGGCAGATCATTCAGCCCAGAAACTCGCGAGACCATCTCTAGCCTTAAAAAAGGCTACTTGTTGTAAACGTCGACCCCATAGGATTCGAGTGCTGCCTTGTGCTGGGCCATTTTTTTTTCGTCGATCGGGTTATCACCAAGATAAACCTCCATGTAGGGAGCAAAGCGACGATCGCCCTCGGAATCTTTGCGACACATGTCAACTAATGGTGTTAAGTCGGAGACCTGATTGCGCGACATCAACAGCATGTCCAACTCTGTCAGCGCCCCCAGTGGATCAAGCGAAGTGACCTGGTTCCCGGCAATATCTAAGGTGGTTAACCATCGCAAGCCAGAAACAGGAGCCAGATCGGTCAACTGATTCTCCGAGGCATCCAACGACCAGATTTTGGATAGCCCCGCAATCGGCGCCAACGTCTTTAGTCCGTTCGTCGAAACATACAAAGTTCGTAGATTTGCCATTTTTTCGATAGGTTTCAAATCTACGATTTGGTTGTCGGATAAATCCAACAACTGCATCGCTGTCAGATTCTCAAGCGGCTTGATATCCTTGATCACATTGTCAGCAAGTGTCACGGACTGCAATCGTTTCAATTCGGCTAGGGGGGAAACGTCGGTGATCTTGTTGTCCGCTAAATCGATCAGCATTAACGCCTTGCAGTGCTGCAAACCCTCTAAACTCTTGATTCCCTTGCCTTTACCGACCACACGCGAGATGTTAGCCACATCAGCAGCAACAATCGGTTGTTCGTTGTAACGCTTTTCAAAGACTTCGGCGCGGACCGCAGCTTCGAGTGCCTTATCGGTAAAAATCGGGCGATTTGCTTCAGCTTCAGCCTTCTTTTTTGCTTCGGCTTCAGCCTTCTTTTTTGCTTCAGCTTCAGCCTTCTTTTTTGCTTCGGCTTCAGCCTTCTTCTTTTCCTCGTCGGCTTTTTTCTTCGCCTCCGCTTCAGCTTTTTGCTTCGCCTCCGCTTCAGCTTTTTGCTTCGCCTCTTCGTCTGCTTTCTTCTTCACTTCAGCCTCAGCTTGCTGCTTGACTGAAGCGACATCTGCTTGCTGCTCGGTCTTTTCCTGTTGCCCGGTCGGCGGATCATCAGCCAAAGCGGGAACGGTCAAAAGACAAGCAAAAAGAACACAGGTCAGGCGGGGAATCACGTGCGACATACCAATTTTGAGGGCGTATTCGGGAAACGAGGTGGGACATTGGCCCTAGATTCTACTTCGACCGGTGGACCAGGACCATCTGCGAGGGCGGTGTCGGCCGAGAAACAAGTACAGCTGTGAAATTTCCAACCCGAGAATAAACGCAGAGAGATTGGCTGTTTTTATGTGGTTTCTAACACAAACAGCAGACTGCGAGGCGGCTTTACCGCCTCGCAGTCGCACTTACGTGGAATACCGCACCGGCGGGCGTGGGCACACGAACACGGGAGGGCGGTGTCAGTGCAGAGAGCCGTTGCCAGCAAGGGAGAGCGCTGGCAATTGGGGAGGGTGGTGCCGGTGCGGTAGGTTCGCTTGGCGAAGGGTTTACATGCCTCGATCCCGTGGATCGGTCAAGCCATCAGCGAGTCGCCGCAACGCTTCGGTTTCAATTTGCCGGACTCTTTCGCGAGTCAGCCCGAGTTCGGCTCCGATCTCCTTGAGCGTTCTAGGCTCTTCGCCGCCCAGCCCGAATCGCAGCTTCAAAACAGTCGCTTCTCGATCCTCTAGATGCCCGAGTAACTCCATTGCGTGCCGCAAGATGTCGTGATCAAGCATCTCTTCGTCGGGCGATTTCAAACGCTCGTCCATCACCATTTCGCCAAGCGACCAGCCAGACTCGCTTTGGTCGCTTTGAGGGGTGCTATTGCTGATGCGGATCGCCTTGCGAATGATCGGCAATTTTTTCTTCGGCAAACCCAGGATTCTCGCGACTTCCTCGTTGGTGGGCGTGCGTCCCAATTCTTCGCTCAGTCTTGCGGTAGCGCGACGCCACTTGCTCAACAGCTCAACCATGTAAGCCGGAATGCGAATCGTCTTCGCACTATTAATTAGAGCACGTTTGATCGACTGCTTTATCCAGTAACTTGCATAGGTGCTAAACCGCGTTCCAACGGTCGGGTCAAAACCTTCGACTGCACGGAGTAGCCCGAGGTTTCCTTCTTCGATCAAATCCTGCAATCCAAGCCCTTTGCCGGTGTACCCGCGAGCAATGTTGACCACCAAGCGCAAGTTTGCCCGCACCATCCGATCTCTCGCAAACACGTCACCGGCACCGATCTGCCCCGCTAATTCGAGTTCTTCCTGGGCGGACAGCAATGCGGTTTCATTGATTTCGCGTAAATACGTCTCAAGCGGTGACTGGGCTGACCGCGAGCGAGTCGTCGGTCGTTCCTGCGAGGAGGTTGCTGCTTTCTTAGAGGCGGTCACCTCTGTGGTTTCGAGCTCTTGTGACGGATCAGCGGTATCGAATTGGGACATAGAGGTAACCAAACGGATGCTTCAGGAATGAGAGTCACGAAAACGACCGTTTGAAATAAGCTGCAAGGGGAGGGGCCCTGCAAACCCATGATCGTTGAGGTGAAGCTCCCTGTTCCAGACCGGGGATGGATCAGGTGAATAACCAAGGCATCGGCAAGGTTTACCGGACCGCTCCAAGAAGCGGGATCAGAAAACATTTGTGCAGACCAATCCGATTCTGTTGGTGATAGTGATGAGTTCTTCGTTGACAGTTGTCGCACGAGTGGGCTGTCGTCGATCGGGTCACAGACACGCTTCGCTAAAACCAGAATGTGATGTGTATCCTCACCCCCTTACACTCATTTCTGTCCGTTACACTACGGGCGTTCCGCTATTTCTTCATCGCACATTCTAATTACGCCCAACGTTTGCCATGCTTATTGATTCTCACCATCACCTTTGGAAATACTCGCGCGATCAGTACGGTTGGATCGATGATCAGATGGCGGTGCTGAAGCAGGATTTCCTGGTTCCTGAATTACAGCAGGTCGCTGCCGGCAGCGAGATCGATGGATTTGTCGCGGTACAAGCGCGGCAAACATTAGAAGAAACCCAAACACTGCTTAAATTGGCTGCCGGAGAGCCTTTGATTCGTGGCGTTGTCGGTTGGCTGCCGCTGGCAGACCGTATGGTCGGTGATACGATTGACCGCCTCGCAAGCGACCCCTTGCTGAAAGGAGTTCGTCACGTCGTGCAGGATGAACCGGATGATCAATTCATCTTGGGCAAAGATTTCAACCACGGAGTCGCGCAACTGGAAGGCCGCAAACTCGTTTATGACGTGCTCATCTTTGCCCGGCAATTGCCGGCATCAATCGAATTCGTCGATTCCCATCCAACCATCCCGATGGTGTTGGATCACATTGCCAAACCAACGATACAGGTGAATCAGTTTGATCAAGCCTGGGAACGACACTTTCGCGAAATCGCCAAACGCGAGAACTTGACGTGCAAATTCTCTGGCGTGGTGACCGAGGTTCGCGCAGAGCAATGGACGATCGATATGGTTCGCCCTTACTGGGAGGTCGCATTGGATGCATTTACGCCAAAACGGCTAATGTTTGGCAGCGATTGGCCAGTTTGTTTGCTGAAATCGCCGCATAAAGGCTGGCTACAGACGGTTCAGCAATTAGCGGCGGAATTGTCCGCGGATGAAAAAGCGGACCTCTTCGCGAACACGGCAGCGAGAGTTTATAACTTGCAGCCATAGAAGCAGAACAACGTGGCGTCATCGCGAGCCACTATTTCGCCAAACGGCAACCTCCAATCTGCTCAGACCTCCCCTGGCCAAAATTCCGGCAAAGGCAAGCCTATGCGTGCGATACAAATTTCAGAGTTAAAGACCCTTAAACGGATCGATATCGATGAACCCTCCGAACCAGGTGCGGGCCAAGTGTTGGTTCAAACCCACAGGATGGGTGTTTGCGGCACGGATATCAGCTGCTATTTGGGTAAATTTCCCTTTTTCGATTTTCCACGAATCCCAGGCCATGAACTGGGGGTGGAAGTTCTGGCGGTCGGTGATGGCGTCCAAAATGTGAAGCCTGGTGATCGCTGCAGCATCGAACCCTACATGAACTGTGGTGAATGTTATGCCTGCCGCCACGGGGCAACTAACTGCTGTCAAAACCTAAAAGTCATCGGCGTGATGATGGACGGCGGGCTTTGCGAATCGTTTCTTGTACGCGCTGACAAACTACACCCCTCCGCGACGCTAACTTATGACCAGTTGGCGCTCGTGGAAACGCTCGCGATTGGTTGTCACGCGAATGACCGCGGGGCACCCGAAGGTGGCGATCACACACTGATCATCGGCATGGGACCAATTGGCTTGGCCACACTTGAATTCGCTCGACTGACCGATGCCACCGTCACGGTCATGGACGTCAATGCCTCGCGGCTCGATTTTGTTCGCGCGACCTACGGCATCGAGAACACCGTATTGCTGGACGGAAGCGGCAGCGAACTCGATCAGATGAAAGACATCACCCAAGGTGACATGTATCAAGTAATCACCGATGCGACCGGCAATAAGCATTCGATGGGCGGCGCTTTGCAATATATTGCTCCAACCGGCAAACTTGTCTTCGTTGGGATCACGACGGAAGAAGTCGCGTTTCACCACCCAGTACTGCACCGCCCCGAAGCATCGATTTTGGCATCGCGAAACGCACTACCGACTGACTTTACGCGAATCATTAAACTAATCGAAGAGGGCACCATTAATACCGACCCATGGATCACTCACCGTACCAACTTCGACGGTGTACTCAACGACTTTGATTCGTTCACCAAACCAGAAACTGGCGTGATCAAAGCGATCATCGAAGTCGTTTGACTGCAGCGGAACAAACCGTTGACTCTCTTTTGCCCGGACGATTTTTTTACATACCGTCTTTTCAAAGAACAACATTAACTCTTTAACCTTCTCCACCAACAACTCATCATTCATTATGTCCCAGAAGTGCGTTACCCTTGGATTGGCACCGAGTTTTGGCTTTGGTGATCGAACTGGCTTAGCAACTCCCGGTCACGTGACCGCAATGAAGCGATGTGGAGCCGGAATCGAAGCGATCTATCCACAGCAATCGATCCGCGAAATGACTCGGACCAGTCGCACTCCACAGCAGGTAATGGATGATGCGATGCAAGCGGCTCGAGCATCTGGATGGGCCGGAGACATCGGTGCAGACGCAGATCACTTGAAGATTCCAGAAGATGTGGACGTGACCGCGGCCGTCGGCTTTACCTTTTTTACCATCGACCCTTCAGATGATGTCGATCAGAAGGCCGACGATTACGACGAGGCGACCTTACGTGAAAAATTTTCTGGCGCCCACGGCGACGCCAGTTGGTATGAAAGCTATCTCGGCAAAACGGTAAAACTTGACACCGGAACCACGATCGAGCTGGACGAACAGGCCTGCATGCGGGCTGCCGTCAAGTACGGCCAAGCGATTAAGCGCGCATTAAAGCTTGGCGATTACATCAAGCAGGTCAACGAACAGGCCGGCAGTGACTATGAAATCGAATTGTCAGTGGATGAAACCGATCAACCCACAACGCTTGCCGAACACTACATCATCGCCGACCAGTGTTTAAAAGGGGGCATGAAATTAGTAAGCTTGGCACCTCGCTTCATTGGCGACTTCGAAAAAGGAATCGATTTCAAAGGCGACCTTACCGCCCTCGAAGCATCTTTAAAAGACCACGCTGCAGTTTCTGCGGCACTCGGCCCCTATAAATTGAGTCTTCACAGCGGCAGTGACAAAGTTTCCATGTACGGCATTCTCGCCAGCGCGACCGGAGGACGGTTCCACGTTAAAACGGCTGGCACTAGCTATCTTGAAGCGTTGCGAGTGGTCGCTCGCCACGACGCGGCCGCGTTTCGTGAGATCATCGATTTCTCACGAGACCGCTACGAAACCGATAAGGCGACCTATCATGTTTCGGCAACTCTCGCCGATGCCCCTCTGACGAGCGAGGCAGACGATTTGACCCTGGAGCAGGAATATCTGGAGAAGTGGGAGGATGTTCCTGTGGGAAAAGGATTCACAAAACCGGGACGGCAAATCCTTCACTGCACGTTTGGATCCGTTTTGACCGATGCGAAATTCGGCAAGATTGTGCACGATTGTCTGAAGGCTCACCCAGACACCTACTCCGAGGTGCTTGATGACCATTTTGGCAGACACCTCGACGCACTACGCAGCGGAATGTAAGCGTCAAACCATCGTCTGGAAAACCAACCTTTCGAGAACCCTCGGTCTCTATCGTGATCCCATCAACGCATTGGCCGTTCGGAACGACAGGCTTGCAGTTGCCACGCGTCGTGTTTGGCACCACCTGCTTGGGTAATTTATTTGTTGCCATGCAAGAGGAACAGAAGGCTGGTTTGATTCGTCGTTGGTTCGAGGAAATGCCACGACCGATCGCGATTGACAGTGCCGGTAAATATGGAGCCGGCATGGCACTGGAGGTCCTCGGACAAGAATTGGCGGCGATGGGTGTCGATCCAAGTGATGTCATCATCAGCAACAAACTTGCTTGGCGACGAGCTCCACTTACGACCGCGGAACCGACGTTTGAACCGGGTGTCTGGATCGATCTTCACCACGATGCGGTTCAAGACATCAGCGAATCGGGGATCATCCGGTGTTATCAAGATGGTCGCGAAATGCTGGATCCCTATCCGTCACAACTGGTTAGTGTCCACGACCCTGACGAATACCTGGCCGCCGCCTCCGACCCACAGGATCGTGCCAAACGGAAAATGGACATCGAACAGGCAATCCGCGGGCTTGCAGAATTGAAAGCGACTGGTGAAGTTGCCGGCGTTGGCATTGGTGCAAAGGATTGGAAAGTCATTCGCGAATTGGATAACGCCTGCGAGCTGGACTGGATCATGATGGCGAATAGCTTCACGATTATGAATCATCCACCGGAACTGATTTCCTTTCTTGACGCCCTGCGGTCCCGCGGCGTTGGGCTAATCAATTCAGCGGTGACACACGGTGGTTTCTTGCTTGGCGGGAACTTCTTGGATTACCGTCCCATCGATGCCAACGATCCAGAAGACCAAGAAAAACTGGATTGGCGAAAGCGTTTTCAATCGATTTGTACACGTGTCGGGCAAGACCCGTACCACGTCGCTGTCTCTTTCGGCGTATCCCACCCTGCAGTCCACAGCGTCGCGTTGAGCACCAGCCGCGCCGACCGAGTCCAATCTATGTTGCAAGCCGCAATTGAACCAATCCCGAGTGAAACGTGGATGGCTTTGCGGGAAGAAAAACTGATCGCTGACGACTATCCTTATGTCTAGATCTCAGCGAATGTAATCACCCCACTGGCTATCTCTCCAGTCACCGCTGGCTCTAAATTACCGTTTAACCGCGGCGGATCTCTGAGCCTTGAAATCGGATAATGATTCGATAAACCTTTTTGCGGTGGTACTCAATCTCGCCAGTCTGCATATCGAATTTGTGGGGACTATTGTGTCGCCGGATATCGATGGTCGCATGGTAGCCCCGCTCGGAAAAGACATCGATCAACATTGCCAGCGCGAGATCATCTTCCCAAATCGAATCTTCCGAGTTGATATTCGCACGGCCCGAAATCGCATGCCGAACGACGATTGGCATAAATTTTTCTTCTAAGATATCGACGACCTGATGGAACAGTTCGGTGTGATCGATTTCATAGCCATCTAACCGCTCAACCAATTCACGACGAGCATGGCTCACGATTTCGCTCGCCAACGGGATTCTGGTCAATAATTGATACGTGCGTGGATCAAGCTCCAAAGAGCTTTGATATTCCAGTTCATGAAGGATATTTTCCTGAACGACGTCTAGCGGAGCCTGAGCGTTGATGAAGTGGTAGTGGAAAATCTGCTTCAGGGAAACAAGCGCGTCGTAGGTTTGTTCCTTAAAGACACGATACCGGTTGCGGGCTAACTCTGGATCAAAATCGGTCGGTCGTTTCTCCCACAGTTCGCCGATCCCACTCCGCTCGACCTCGCTGTTGTGCTCCGTCGTCTCGCGTCCTCGTTTGAGTTGCCGCGTAACGCTCTCCGCTTCATCAACGAACAGCACCATGATGTGAAAGATTGGCTGCTTAAAATGCCCCAAATCGCGTGGCGAATTAGCGAACTCGCGACGGAGTGCATTCATTTCGTCAAACAACATTTTCAAGCACTCGACCTGTACCTTGGTCCGAGGAAAGCCATCTAAGATGACACCGTTCTGATACTTTTCCTCGAGCAACCGTCGAAACACCAAACCAACAACTTCCCGATCGCCGACCATGCCTCCTTGCGCCTTGATGGTGAGGGCTTCAGGACTGCTCAGCAATTCGCTGACGACAATTGGGGGTTCCGAGATATCACGGACTTTGCGAATAAAATCGGTATTGGTCCCCTTGCCCGCCCCAGGTGCTCCTCCCAACAAAATTACTTCCTTCGGAAAACGCAGATTCCGCTGACCGAATTCAAGCTCCAACTGCTTCCAGATGGTTTTAAAAATCAGCTGCGCATCCTTCACCTCTAAATCAACCGGCGGCTTCGTTGGCTTGGTTCGCTCAGGCAATGAATTGGTCACGGTCGGTCCAACCAAAATAAGAAAGGGATGAAATGCTTGTGAGAACGGTATTAGACAAACCGAACAACGTACCGAAACGCCTTGCCAAACGGAAGCTGAGACGAAGCCACGCGGGGCGAACTTGAATTGATGTCACAGTCGACTGGATTTTGTTTTCATCGGCCGCCGATGCGAATGCTTCCGAATAAAATCTTGTCAATCCGTGCCGGTGCAAAACATCAACTTAAAGCAAAATCTGACATGCTACTTTGCAAGGTGAAAATCAAGTTCGCGGTGTGGAATTTAGAAAATGTGCTAGATTTCAAGAGAATTCTTGCCTTTTTTCAAGCAAACACGATGATCCGGCTCCATTCCGTCTCTGATCCTATCAGGCAGGCCTCTCAACTACGTCGCTGGCGGTGTGGTCGCATCGTGATGCAATCTGGACGCCTGGTTGAAATTCAGCACAGACTGTTCTGCGGCAACGTTTCGGTCGCTCAGGTTTGGTTGCAAGCAAAATATCGACGTTCCGACGATGACCTGCTGTGGCTGGATTACCACCAACCGATCGGAATGCACGCGTTTCTCACCCTCGATTACATTCGCTCCGGCACTCACGCCGGTTACAAAACCTTGCGTGGGGCGTGTCGTGTACTTGATGAAATCGCACGAATTCGAAATGCGCAGGCAATCGTCGCTCATGTGACCAACTCGCAAATCAGCGATCGCTTATTACATCGACTCGGCTGGGAACAACATCTGAAACAATGGAAGGGTCGTCACTGGATACGCCGATTCTACAACGGTTATCCAACCTCTAAGCTGAGTCCTTACTTGACGGCATGACGGCTGGAGCGGTGAAGAGTAACGCAAAGTCAGTCAACTTGAAATGGAAAGAAGGTCAGCCGCCGCTTACCTCAGCCAGTTCACCTGCACGATTGCTTCGTAATCAAATTGCTCATCCAATCCAGAACGCAAAGGTATCGACATTGCTGGCGTGACGACCAAGTCGTTATTCAAAACAAAGTGCATCCCGGCCGTTGCGTTCACCACATTGAAATTGCGTTTTAGATTCGTGTATGTGAGCGTTCCGTCACTCACAAAGTCGGATGGCTGCAACGTACCCGTATAATGCAACTCAGCGTTTGCAATTAATTTTTGCAGCACGGACTGACGCTGCCCTCGATAGACGGTACGACTGAAAGCAACATCTGTGGTGATGAGAGTTGAGTCGGTAAAGACCCCCAATTTCGGCAAGGGCCCACCCGCCAGATTGCCAAAGACCGAATCTCCATTGGCGGCGACATCAAGTTGCAGGTAAGCCTGCATCGCTGTGTCGCGGTTAATTTTCATTAGCAGAGCAGTGAAAGGCAAAATATGAAAGGATTCATTTTCGACTCGAAACAGTTCCTCACTACCCCGGTAGAAACGGGAATCGTCGGCAGTTGGCAGCGTAACCCCGACACCACCGCTCCAAAGCAACCGTTCGGTTCTCAGCAGTGCGAATTTAGAAATCAAAGCAGCGTTACCTAATTCAAAATCACGAGATTCTTTCTGATCCAGATCCTGAGTGCTGCCATAGGTGCCCGCCATTACCAAACGAGCTTCGAATGAAAAGATTCGATCCACAAGCTGGCGTTCCACACCGAGAGTGTATCGACTGATATCACCTAAGTTAGCGAACGCGTCGTTGAAAAAGTTGTACGACAAAAAACATCTGTCCCGAACTTCGGGACTGAAGTTCTCTGACAACTTGACACGTCGCGTCGCGACCCCGGGTCCTGGTAGTGGTCGGCCATTTCCATCACCACCATCCGAAATTGAATTGGTGTAGCTGTATTCCACAAGGAATGTCGACAGGTTTGCATAGCTGCCATCTTGGGCTGTCGTATTCGTCCTGTTGTCCGTGTAGGTAGCAGTACCACCATCGAACAAAAACCCCGGCCCCGGTGAAACCAAT
>JAYZAR010000018.1:0-3924 GCA_036339635.1 Planctomycetota bacterium
GGCTGCGCCAAGCACCAGAAAGGTTGGGCTGAGAGCTGCGAACCGCACTCGATCAAGTTGGTACTGCCCACGAGCGATATTGATCATGCGGACATCTGCTCGAAGCCCTGCCGATTCAATCTCCGCCTGAACAGCAACCAAGTTGTCGGGACTAGAGATGTTCACCACGATCCGTCCGTCGTTGGTAAGTCGCTGCAATGCCGCGGCGACAAGTTCAGGAACAATTCGCCCGGTTCCCCCAACAAAAATAGCATCGGGATCGGGCAAATCACCCCACGCCTCCGGTGCCTGTCCGTGCACAGGAATCAGTGACGGCACGTCGAACATTTTGGCGTTCTCCACCATCAACCCGTAATCCTCGGCATCCATTTCAATGGCAAACACTTTGCCAGCACTCACGATCGATGCTGCCTCGATCGCCAAAGATCCACTACCAGCACCAACATCCCAAACGACACTTTCAGTTGTCAGTCCTAATTCGGCCAATGCGATACAGCGAACTTCCGAGGGCGTTAACAATCCCCGCTTGGGTCGGGACTGCAGGAACAAATCATCAGGATTTCCGAAGAGCCGTTTGCGATGACTGCCGCTCGGTCGGTCGGCCGCTCCCTTTCGCCGCACCAACACCATCACGTTCATGCCGGCGAACGCCTGATCCCGAATCGATGACAGATCACCCCGCGTCACCGTTTCGCCCGGCGTTCCAAGATTCTCACAGACATAGGCTATGAAGTAGTCGATTCGTCGATCCAACAATGCCTCCGCCACCACCGAAGGTGAAATCGACTCCGTCGTAAATAAACCAACTCGCTCGGCAGTCCGCACTTGATCAACGACTTGATCGAGCGACTGCGATGCGAGATTGCACAGGTACGCATCATCCCAACTCTCCTTGACCCGAGCAAAAGCCAACTGCATGCTGCTGACGTGCGGCACCACATCGAATCGATCCTTGCCAAAGATGTCAGTTAAATAACGGGCAATTCCGTAAAAGAGGGGATCACCGCTCGCAATCAATACAGTCCGTTGCTCTGGCAATCGCTCGATCGTTTTCCTCAATTCATCTAAATCTCCACCGATCACTCGGCGGTCAGCCGTTGAATTGATTCGATCCAGCATGCGTGCCGTTCCGATCAAAATATCAGCTTGATCGATGAGCGACTTGGCGTAGCCGGTCAATCCATCGATACCGTCATCGCCCATTCCGACGATATGAATTAGAGCATTCAATGTGCAACTCAGTTCATTCTTGCGTTTAAATTATTTTCCCAGCAAAGTCACAAACTGTTTCGAATCCTGCATGTCTCAACCGTTTGAGATAGGGCAGGGCGTTTCACAGCGAAACCTAACTGACATGCACACCTTATAGATTTCTAAGCGCTTTGAGAATCTCCTCTACCGTACTCCGTCCGGCGTGCGAAGTACTCACCTGTTTCCAGCGAATCCGACCATTACGATCAATCACATAGGAAGCCGGATAGGCCGTTTCGTTTCGAGCATCCCAACGCAGACCCCACTTTCGCACCGTGGCCATCTGATCGTCACGGACAATCACCATGGGTTCGGGCAAACGCCGCTTCCCAGCAAAGTTTTCAGCATGTTGCTTGAGCGACTCTGAATCGCCGGGATAGATCAAAATCACTTTGGTGGCAAATCTATTCAGCGTCGCCGCCCGATTGGCCAGCGTGGCGACGTGCCGCATGCAAATCGGACATTGGTATCCGGGATACCCCCGCAAGACGACCACGACGACCGCTCCCTGCCGGTATTGGTCACTTAAACGCAAATAATCTTTGCTGCCAACAATTGGCAATTCAAAGTCGTGAACACGGTCATCCACTTGCTGTTGCGGGATAATCGGATCGGCCGCCCAACAGGCTTTTGGCGAAGCGAACCATACCAACAACAACATGAAGAGGAGCTGTCGGTTGCAAGTATCCATGCGACCCACCTTCGACACGTCGAGTGCCTCGTAACACCGCGGTGCGGATTCGAACTAGTGACTAATTTCGACGTTCACGTTGACGCCGACTGTAGCGTTCCAAGGTTTTACGCTCGGCTGCCGTCAAGCTTGATTCGCCCTGCTCGTGAATCTTCGCCAAGATGCGGTCAGCATCTTTAGCTTCGCGCTCGATCTTTTTCTCGGGGTCATGCAACTTGAGCTTCATTTTGCGCGAACGATTGCGCATGCGAGTGGGAACATCACTGACCGCTCCCAAGTTCAACCAACGTAGATTCCAATTCAAGAAGTAGTATCCAAGCGAGAAAAAGGCGCCCGCTAGATGGACCGTGAAAGCCGTATCCTCACCTCCTAAACCCGGCATCAAACCAAAGGCGCCAGCCAAGTCAGAGCCAATAAAAAAAATAGCAAGCACCCATGCTTTAACGGGCAACACAAAAAACAACAAGATTTCGCGATGCGGAAAGTAACAGGCGAACAGCACTGCAGAGGCGACCACGGCACCGCTGGCCCCGATCGTTCCCGCGGGGAAGCCCCCGATGAGGCTAGTCACCGAACCAACAATCCCACCAGCGACTAGCGCGAGTAAGTAGAACCTCAAAAACTCCATACGCCCCATCCGGCGTTCGATCTCACGACCAAAAACGAAGAGACCAAACATGTTGAATAACAGATGCTGGATATTATCGCTGTCGTGAGAGTGAACAAATCCGTAGCTCAAAAACTGCCACCACATCCAAGGCTGCTTCAGCGTTTCGCCGTAGACGGCCAACCAATCTGTGATGAAGTAGACTTTTCGGCTTACTCCAAAGACGTCAACTTCGCGGGTATAAAAAATCGTGTCCGCAAAAAACACCACCACATTGATGACAATTAAAGTCAGAGTGATGCTGCGAGGATTCTCGACTCGACTCCAAGGAGTCGAGTCGTTCCGTCCATAATCGCGATCATAGAGCCCCATCAGAGACCTTCGTACCTTGTTTGTGGATCAAGTAGCCACGAGAAGATAGCTCAGTAAAACCTGAGACTTTCTGGTTTAGCTGTGACTGGGTCGTCAGCGGTCACCCCTGGCCATGTGATTCGCCTCTGCCTCACATATTAGCAATCTAGGGTAGTTGACCGGTAGTGTAGATTGCTTCCAACCGCTAGCAGATCAGCTCTACCGGTAGCCAGTGGTTTCCTCAGGCCGCCCGGGAGGCGGTTTGCTCGGATGACGACTGCTTCCGCAGATACTCAACCGCACGCTTCAGTTGCGCATCGATGTCGAGCCCTGTTTCCCCAGCTTTTGTCTCCCCTGCTTCCGTCTCCCTGAAATCTTCGCTAGCACTGGTTTTGGCACCCGATTCAGGATTGGGCTCTGGCACATTCTGGACCGTAACAGGCTCAGCTTGGATGGCAACTTCGTTGCCTCCACCCACGGTCGCAAGCGACGGATAGGAAGCTTCTCGCCACCGTTTGGCAATTCTTTCTAGCGTTGCCTCATCGAGCTCAACTGCCAACCCTTCATCAGGACTCACGCCCCACTGATCTTCCTCGGTTGCATCCTTGAGCCGATGAATGTTCTCGCCGTTGGGTCGATAGTAACGCGCAACCGTCAATCGCAAGGCACTGCGACCAAATTGCAGTGGGAGAATATTCTGAACGGTGCCTTTTCCATAACTTCGCATGCCAACGATGGCAGCGCGACCATTATCCTGCAGACTCGCAGCAACGATTTCACTGGCACTAGCGGAATTCTCATCAATCAAGACTGCCACTGGCTTTGACTCATTGACCAAAACTCCTGGTTCCGCAGCAAAACGATCTTCCATCACACCCCCACGAGTGCGCGTTGAAACGATCCCACCTGAATTCAAAAACATATTGCTGACATCGACTGCGGCGTGCAGTAACCCGCCACCATTGCCACGAAGATCGAGCACTAACGCGTCGAAGTCGTTATCCAGATCTTTGAGGACACCTTC
>JAYZAR010000019.1:0-18614 GCA_036339635.1 Planctomycetota bacterium
GCACGACCTGCGATTCCATGCGGGTTGTGTTCCTTCGCCAGTAAAACTGGTTCTCCGGGTCATTCTGAAGGGTGTTTTTGTCAGCACCGAGTGTCGTCGAAGCGAGGCGATAAGCACGAGATGTTACGATCAAGCGGTGCAAATGCCGAAAACTCCAGCCCGACACAATGAACTCGTAGGCAAGAAAATCGAGCACGTCCGATTGAACAGGCTGCTTGGCACGCAAGCCAAAATCAAAAACAGATTCGACCAAGGGCTGCCCAAAATGCCGCAACCATACGTGATTCACCGCGACGCGCGCCGTCAACGGATTCTCTGGATGGACAATCCATTTCGCCAGCGCGAGCCGGCGACCAGTACTGCGTGGCGGATAGCTGGCCGGATAATCAGGCTCTTTGTGGGCGGGTGTCTCAAGCGCTTTGCGTGAGGCGCGGACCGACTTGTAGTGCGGTAACTCGGTATCCAGTTTGGTCCGCCGCAAACCAGCCGCATCGATTCGTTTGCGGATCGCCGCCAAGGCTTTTTCGTCGCCGTTTTTTTCGATCGCCTCATATTCAGCAGCGGCAATCTCCACATCGATCTGTCGCTCGGCGGCTTTCCGTGCCAAACTGGTAATTTCTGACTTGGCCGACTTACCATCCCACCTGGCACGATCCGCGTTCCAGGACGCAACGAACGACGTGCGTCGTGCCTTGGCAAGGTTCCAGCCGGCTTCTGCCAGGGGCACCGTCATCGCCACTTTGGTCGGCGTTGAACCACTCGCCGGCTGCAACGAGAGTTTCGGATCGAGCGCCGCGATCCGGATGGAATCAAAGGCCACGGTCGCATCAAAACCAGACAAACTCAACGCCCCCGGTCTGCGATCGGGAAATTGATACGCCACCATGAATTCATCATCCAACCAAACGTTGACGAGCGTACCGCGAACCGCAAATCTCAACCGATAGGATCGACCAATCTCGATCGCGACGTCACGTCGACCAGCTGGCGGATAGTCGCTTTTGCCATCGCGAGTGTAGGCCGCTTGGACTTTCGGTCCGGGAGCGTGCGCACTGGTGTAGACGAAGTTCGCGTATTTCGCATCCTCCGATTCATCAAAGCGAAACGTCACTGACTTGTAAGTCGAGCCACCAGTCGTTGTGTACTGGCAAGTCAGATCAAAATCTTGGGGAATTTCCCGCTTTAGACGCAACGACTGTTTTTCCCGGGTCACAACGGTCTGGTGAACACGCCCCTCCTGATGCTGCCAACCATCCCCTATGATTTTCCAAACGTCAGGGTCAAGCGTTTCAAATTCATCAATGAACCGATCAGCTGGTTCCGTCGGTGAGCTGGAAAGTGACTCCGATTCCTCACCCTTGCTGGCCAACCGAGCTTGCTGCTCTTGCTCCTGCTTTCGCGCCTCAGCAAGCGTCTTTTCCGCACGCGAGATTTCGGCATCCAGTTCAACAAGCCGATCGATTCGCACATGATCTCGAGTACCAGGGGCGAAGGCATCAGACGGCAAATCGATCGGCTGAATTGGTGTGGAAAAATGACTCAGGATTTGCGGGACGCCGGGATCGATAGGGCGTTCGGTGTCAGGATTCATTGGATCGCCGCGAACATGCAGGTAAGTGACGAGGTCGGCATGATCATCGAAAACACGTGGCAGACCATCGATTTCAAAATCTGTCACCCCCGGCACAGGGTCAAGGCGAACCTGATGGGGCTCAAAAATGGCCCGCATTCGATAGTAATCGTGCTGAGAAATAGGATCGTATTTGTGATCATGACATTTAGCACAATTCATCGTCAGGCCAAGAAACGCTTTGGTCGTATGTTCAATCGTGTTGTCTAACCATGTCGTGCGATTAAACAAGTAGTAATTACGTGCGAGATAACCTGTAGCAACAACCACATCCGGGTTGGCCGGATCGATTTCGTCACCAGCGAGCATTTCCAGAATCATCCGGTCATAGCCTCTGTCCTCGTTCAGCGAATCAACAATCCAATCGCGCCAATGCCAAAGATGTTTTTGGCTGTAACGCAATTGTTTCCCCAAGCCATACCAGTCACAGTACCTCCAGATATCCATCCAGTGCCGTGCCCAACGTTCGCCGTGCTCAGGGCGGTGCAGCAGTTCATCGACGATCACATCCCAAGACCGATCATCCTCCAACTGCTCGATTGTCGGTGGCAGACCAACCAAATCGAGATACAACCGGCGAATCTGTAACGCTCGCTCAGCAGCAAGCTGAACTTGAACTCCATGTTCACGCCGCTTGACTTCTAATAAAGCATCGATTGGGTGAACATTTCCATTTTCATCGGCGATCTTTGGGCGTTGAATTGGCTGAAACGCCCAATGTTCGCTGGGTGCAGCAGGAATCGTCTCGGGCGGCGCTTCGGCCCCGGAGTCGATCCACTGTCGAATCAAGCCGATCTGACCTGCGGTCATCGCCGCGCCCTGCTCAACCGGCGGCATGCGATCGAACCCATCAGCCATCATCCGTTCAATCATCAGACTGCGATCTGCATGCCCTGGAACAATCGCCGCACCACTATCGCCGCCCCGCATCATCAATTCACGCGTCTCCAGCCGCAACGATGACTCCTGTTCAAGCGCGCCGTGACACGAATAACATTTCTCCGCCAACAGGGGTTTGATTTCCGTTTGATAATCAACGGCACGGGCCTGCGACGACACGCCTAACCAAGCAGGGCAACCCAACAGCATCAAGAACAGCAAAATTCTTTGGTACACGGGCGCGATTCCATTCCCTTGAACAGGAGTGCGATGGTGGGGAATTCAACAAGTCAGAGCGCCCATGATACCACGCCAAAGAGGGCGTGAACCACTGAAATCCTCAGCGGTTTCGCCCGCCTACCGCTTCAGTCATCAACGCCTCAATCAGTAGTCTCTCTCACCTGCCTATCAGACAGCTCGCTGATTTCCCCATCAATCATCGACTGAGTCGCCACCTTTCCGAGTCTTGTCGCTTGCCATCAGATCCGCATAGTCTTCACGAATCGGTGTGAAGACGTCCATCACTCGAACAGGCCCATCAATGGCAACGGCACGATGAGACACATTGGGGGGAATCAAAAACATCGCACCCGGCTGTACCACGCGTGTTTCTTCACCAATCGTTAACTCCAGTTTCCCCGCCAATAAAATCCCTCCCTGTTCGTGCGGGTGATCATGCAACGGTATCTCGGCCCCAGCATCCATTTCGAGGTAGGACAACATTAAGTTCTTTCCGTAGGGCGTTCGGAGTCGACAGCCAGGAACAACTTCCTGGGCAGGCATCGAATCGATGTCGATAAATGGCATTCTCATTCCCCTGGGTTAAGTTGGCGACAGATGGTGAACAATGAAAGTAAGGCAGATCAGCCTGGGGGTAATGTTAACGAAACGAAACCGGCGAACGGTCGGCGGAGGCAATTCATCGGCTAAACTGTGCATCCTCGGCCCGGCGTGCTTACGCCAACCTCGCGTAACTCGGCAAAGGAAAACCTCCTGTGGGTCACTTTAACTCGCCCAACCGACTGCTTGTGTCATGCCTGTTCGGCTTGATGATCACATCAAACCTGACTGCTGAAGAAGAGGAAGCTACCACGCAGCGAATTTCGACAGGGCTGCAGGTCTTTTACGACTTTCATGGTGAAGGCCCTATCATCCGCAATCGTTCTGGAACCGGAAAGTCGCTCGATCTACGGATTGGCGAGATGAAATCCGTTCGTCGCGGCAGCGGGTCGATCGAGATTTCAGGAGAAGCGAAAATCGTTAGCCAAAACGCGGCAGCAAAGATCATTCAAGCCACCAAACGAAGTGGTGAATTAACAGTCGAAGCGTGGATCCAGCCTTCGCAGAGGGACCAGTCTGGCCCCGCTCGAATCGTCACCCTTTCTAAAGATTCCAGTCAGCGTAATTTCACGCTCGGGCAAGACGGTTCAAAATACGAAGTTCGCTTCCGGAGCAAAAGTTCGAGCACCAACGGACTGCCATCTCTTCCATCCACCGCTGGCACGTCGCGAGAAGGACGACTGACCCGCATTGCCTACACGCGAACCCGAAATGGTCAGGCACGCATCTACGTCGATGGCGAACCCGCTGGGAGAGTCACTCAGACCGGTGGGCTAAACAATTGGAACGAAAGCTTCAAATTGGGAATCGGTGATGAAATTTCCGGGGGTCGCGTCTGGCGGGGCACGCTGCACTTGGTAGCCGTCTATTCCCGCGCTTTGGGTAACGCCGAGGTTCGGCGCAACTTCGCGGCTGGACACAACGCGGGAATCGGGAATTCAGACGCGACCGGTGATCCACTGACCACTGCCCAGAATCGTCGCGTGGCGTTCTTTGAAACCAAGATCGCACCACTTTTGGCCCAGCATTGCTTGGAATGTCACGACTCAGCTGCACACGAAGGTGGACTGAATTTGTCACGCAAAATACCAGCGTTGGCGGGCGGTGAATCAGGCAAGGCCCTGATTCCCGGCAACAGTAGCGAAAGCCTGCTTTGGGCATCGGTCGCCGACGATTCAATGCCACACGATCGCGAACCGCTGACCGACGATCAGAAACAAATACTCAGGCAATGGATTGATGACGGAGCACATTGGAGCGTCGATTATGTCGACCCCGCAATCTACCGCAGCGTGCATGAGAGCGAAAACTGGATCAAGCGGTTGACGATCCCCGAATACATCGAATCAGTTCGCAGTACACTCGGCGTTGACATCGCTGAAGAGGCCCGGAAACGCCTGCCTCAAGATAAACGTGCAGATGGGTTTCGTAATACCGCTTACAACCTGAATGTCGATCTGAAACATATCGAAGCCTATGCTCGACTAGCCGAGATCATTGTCGCCCAAGTCGACACCGCCAAATTTGCTCGCAGGTTTTCAAAGAGCCGTAAGCTGACCGATGACAACATGCGTGACCTAATCCGAGACATGGGTAAGTGGGTGCTCCGGGGACCGCTCGAAGAACACGAAGTGGTTCTTTACCGCGGCGTTTCGACCACTGTTGCCAGCGCCGGCGGAGACTTCCCGGAAGCGGTGGGCATGGTCCTGGAAGCAATGTTGCAATCACCCAAGTTTCTCTATCGCATGGAGAATCAGGTCGGTGACGGAACCTGGTGGCCGATTGACGAATACGAATTAGCCAACCGAATCAGCTACATCGTCTGGGGAGCCCCACCAGACGATCAGCTTCTTCAAGCCGCTGAACAAGGTGATTTGAGTTACCCCGAAACACTGCAGCCGCACCTCGATCGTATGATGAAAGATCCGCGTGCGAAGCAGCGTTCAGATGAATTTGTGATCCAGTGGCTGAACTTGGATCGCTTGCGTGACTTGCAACCGAATCGAGAAAAATTCCCTCAGTGGTCCCAGAAATTGGCCGACGATATGCGAGCCGAAACACTTGAATTTTTTCGTGATGTGGTGTGGAAACAGAGAGCCCTCTTGCCAATTTGCTCGATGCGCATTTCTCCTACATGACCCCGCAATTGGCTCAACACTACGGCATCGCTCCCCAGGGCGATGATTTTGTTCGCTATGACCTGACCGAGATCCCGTCGCGTGGCGGACTGCTGACCCACGGTAGCGTACTGACGATTGGAGGAGATAACGCGTCGATGGTCACGCGCGGCTTGTTCGTATTGAATCACTGACTGTTCAGCGAAGTCGGTGATCCACCCCCTGGCCTCGACACAACGCCGGTCCCGACCAGTCCTGGCAAGACACACCGCGCAATCGCGATCGAACGAGTCAAAAGCGAATCGTGCGGCGGATGCCATTCCCGCTTCGAACCCTTGGCCTATGGCCTTGAAAAGTTTGATGGCTTGGGGGCTTTTCATGAAGGGGATGAACATGGAAACCGCTTGAGGGAGGATGGCGAAATCTTGTTTCCCGGCGATGCCAACCCAATGCCATATCAAACCTCCGCCGAGTTGATGAAACTGTTGGCCGAGAGCAAACGTGTGAATCAATGCTTGACACGGAAGGTCACCCAGTTTGCGATCGGACGGCCACTCGTCGCCTCCGACGCGAGAATCGTCCGGGGAATCCAAGCCACAGCGGAAGAGCGTGGCGCGACCTACCAAAACATCGTCACCGCGATCGTCTTGAGCGACCTGGTGCAAAAAACACGAACCGAACCACGCGAGTGATTCACCTGCCAGCCCGCAGGGAAAGAGGTTCCAAGCTTTGCGTCGCTCACTGCCGGGTGTGGCATTACAATATTTAAATCAAAATAAGCTTTCTTTCACAACTTTAGCTACCATGGCCGCCCCGTTATCACGACGAACTCTATTGCGTGGTGCAGGCGCAACCGTAATTGGATTGCCGCTGCTGGAAGAAATGATGCTACGTACCGCGACGGCTGCAACAGCAGACCAAGTACCGGTCCGTGCCTTCAATGTTTTCTTCGGCTTGGGAATCCCAGCACCTTTGCAGGTGGAAGGATTCGATGGAGTCCTCGAACCACTCAAGCCGCTGCGTGCCAAGCTGTTGATCATGCGGAATGTCGATCAAGTTCGATGTGATGAGTCAGGCATCAATGCGCACTTTGATGGCGCAAGCGGTGCGTTCACAGCCACCCCGCCGGTCGGTGAAGCCAAAGCGGGCGGTGCGTCGATCGATCAAGTCATTCGCAAAACCCATCACCCCGATGGGCTGCCTCCCGGAATCGTCCCGACCTTGATCGGTGGAACATATTTTTTCGTCGCAGCCGAGTCAGCCGATACGTTCACAGCTACAACCACGATGGAACCGTCGCAGCAACGATCCAAGAGCGGCCGCGTGATCTGTTTGATCGCGTCTTCGGACAGATCGAAACTTGAAACGAAGGTGACGCTCGCCGTCGCCGATTGAGACGAAGCGTTCTGGATTCGGTCGTTGACCAATACCGGTTCTACACCGGATCAAGCTCACCGCTTGGGTCGGCATCACGGGGCCGCGTTGCAGATCACCTGGATCGAATTCGCGAGTACGAACAACGTGCGTTCGAAATGAAAAAAATCGATTTCAACGCCCCCAACTTACCACCGCGTTCGAAGGTATCGCACGGGGGCCAAGCTGACCCAGGAGGTGAAGGGATCGACATGGAACTGAACCGACTGACCGAAGAGTGGCGTCTGATGGCCGATCTATACGCCCTGGCAATCGAACTCGACCGAGTCCGCTTCGGATCGCTCACCTTTCTTGCCGCTGGAGAACGCCTCCGCATCACCGGGAACTATCAGTACGACGGACGCTCGATCTATCAATTCAACGATGAAAAGCAACTTGGCAAATCCGGTTCTGGCGGCTGCAGCCACGAATGGTGGCACCAAGTCAACCCCAAGAAGCGAAACGAACAACTTCGTGCCCACGCCCATATGAAGATGCGTGAAATCGCCTATTTTTTAAAACGGCTCGACCAAACCACCGAGGCCAACGGCAACACGATCCTAGAGAACAGCTGCATCACGATTTCGACCGAATCTGGAGATGGTCGCCACGCCGATGTGAAACGTGAGCTCTCGGGCGTATTCCACGCGATCACCCCCTCCGGTGGTCGCTTCAAGTCCGGTCAAATCATCGACCTCGGTAAGGAGGGAATCGATGTCTACAACACCATGCTGCGAGCCATGGGGGCGAACGAAAAACTGGGCCCAACGAATCGCGAAACACAATGGATTGAATCGATCCTCGATTGAGGAATCTGATAACATCTCGATGCGATTGCTCCATTGCATGATTGCTTGATCCAGCGACGCTTCGCTTACACCTTTTTTTGGATTAATCACAATAAACACGAAACGCTTGCTACTCGTTTGCTTCACTGCCTGTTCGCTACACGTCGCATTTCCATCCACCGGGACATCGCAAGACAATCAAGCCAGAACCGAAAATCGACCAGCCCAAAAAGATACGCACACCGCGGCGGTGCAAGACGTCTTTGAAGTCATGAAAATGAAAGAGAACTCAGACCGGACAATCGACCAGATGCCGTCGATGCAGGTCAAACAGCAACCACAACTAGCGGTGTTTCAAGATGTCATGACGAAGTTTCTTCCCAAGTATGCATCGTTTGACGCAACCAAAGACGAGCTTATGAAATTGCACCGCGATACCTTTTCGGAAGAGGAAATTCGTGAGCTAACTGCTTTCTACCGAACGCCCATTGGACAAAAAGCGATCGCCAAACTACCCTCTCTCACCGCCGCTGCGTCGCAGATGGGGATGAACCGTGTTCAAGCCAACATGAGCGAACTGCAGCAATCAATCGCTAAAAGGCAACACCAACTGCAACAGCAACAACAATAAAGACGACCAAGCCCACGCGATGTCGCAAAACGAAGTAGCTGACCTAACCTTTTGCGACCGCGGCATAGATGCCCCACTGTCAGCCAAAAAAACTCGGCCAAGGCCAGCCTAGGCCAACCTGGAAAACCAGATCATCACAAACGGGCCAGACACAACAGATAAGCTCTAAAGAAACTGCCGAAAATCTTCACCAACCGACACTGGCGTCACATCTCCATCGAGGTACCCAGTGATCCGGTACCGGGTGATCAGGTATAGGGCTTCCCTATCATGGAAGATCGATAGCGAAAACTCGCGAATAAAGAAAGCGAATCATGGTGCGTGGACAGGACCGCCGCCGACCACAAACCCCATCACCCCTCACTCGAACGAGCCCCCATGAGCATTCCAATGAAGCATGTTCAACACAGGCGAATGCGGTTTTCTTTCGCAAGCTGCCTGCTTGCTGGCATCGCGTTGACTGTGCCAGCCCCTCGCGGCTTCGCAGACTCGAACAAACCGCCGCTGAACGTCGTGTTTGTACTTTGCGACGATCATCGATTCGATTGCCTCGGTGCCGCCGGACACCCATTTCTCGAAACCCCAAACCTCGATGCCATGGCCCGCGAGGGGGCAATGCTGACGCACACCTACGTGACTACGTCACTCTGCTCACCCAGTCGTGCGTCGATTTTGACCGGCCAATATGCCCACAACCATCGAGTGGTCGACAATTACCATCCGGTGAATCCCGACCTTGCATTCTTTCCGGAACAACTTCAGAAGGCGGGCTACCAGACGGCATTCATCGGCAAATGGCACATGGGCGGTGACATCGATGATCCGCAACGAGGGTTTGACCATTGGCTCGCATTCCGAGGACAGGGCACCTATTGGCCCGACGGCCACGGAACCACCCGAGAGGTCCCGCAAACGACCTACGATGGTTTCAACCTCAATGGTCGTCGCGTCGCTCAAAAGGGCTATATCACCGATGAACTCACCGACTATGCAATCGACTTCCTCGATTCACGCGACACCAGCAAACCATTTTTCATGTACGTTAGCCACAAAGCGGTCCATGCGGATTTTGTTCCCGCTGACCGGCACCGGGGACGATATGAGACCGCACTGCTGCCGATCCGCACGCCGAGCGTCGAAGAAATGACAGCGGGCAATTTGCCAATGTGGGTACTCAATCAACGGAACAGTCGCCATGGCGCTGACTTCGGCTACAACATCGCCGACTTTTCCCCCGAAGTTTACTACAGGCGTTACTGCGAATCGCTGCTAGCCGTCGATGAAAGCGTCGGACGACTTCGCCAATCACTTCGCCAACGAGGTCTCAGCGACCAGACTCTCTTCGTTTACATGGGCGACAACGGGTTTCAATTTGGTGATCACGGGCTGATCGACAAACGCACTGCATACGAAGCGAGCGCGAAAGTCCCGCTGCTGATGGTGGCTGCGGGTCGCATCCCCGCCGGCACGGAATTCAAAGGCCTCGTTGGTAACATCGACATCGCGCCGACCATTCTCGAAGCGGTCGGCGCGCCTCCACTGCCGAACGTCGATGGGCAAAGCTTCTGGAGAGCGCTGCAAGCAAACAAGCCAGCGATGCTGGATCGTAAAGAATTGCTGTACGAATACTACTGGGAACGCAATTACCCCCACACACCGACGTTGCATGCAATCATCGGTGGGCGATGGAAATACATCCGCTGTCACGGCTTATGGGATCGCGATGAACTTTATGACCTGCAGAACGACCCGGACGAATTGCACAACTTGATCGACTCTGCCGAACACACTGAGCGGATCGAAGCAATGAACCGCCAGTTGTGGAAACTGCTGTTTGACAGTGGAGGTAAAGAGGTGCCTCTGCTAGAAGACCGAGGACCTCGCTTCCCATGGCGGCACCCCGACCACGCGAAACAGGCACCGTTCCCGCCAGCCTATCTCCGCACCAGCGAGAGCGGAAAATAATGCCGGCTAGCCGCATTCGAATGCTTCGACTGCGAAACGCCACGCCGCCGAAATCGACTTAAAACAGCCGAAGCATCACTCACGGGTAAGCGACAACTTAGCTTGGTCCCAGCATGCATTGCCTGGCCCCAACTTGGCCACTGGCCCCAACTTGGCCACTGGCCCCAACTTGGCCACTTGGCTATGCCTGCCGCAACTTGCCTAGCCCCCTTGCCCCAAATCGCCCCCACTTGCTCCAACTTGGCCTGTTTCCTGGAATGTGGCGGCATACCGGAAAGACAAAAATTTGGCAAATTGGCATCGCATCATCCCGCTTCAATGAATCATCCCAGTTGCTGAATTTCCTCCGGTCCGCCGCCTCTCGGGTCCACCTGCAGAGGACTCATATATCGTCCTGCAACTCGGGCACGGCTTGCGGCGAACGCTGATGCAAGTGGACAACTGGACGGCCAAGCTGCCTCACGAGTCGATTTCCACAACGCCAAAAGGGGCTCAATCGGGAATCTGCTCGCCCCGGACGAGGTCTTCGAACGTTTCTCGTTCGCGAATTAACTTCGCCTCGCCCTCCTCGATCATCACCTCGGCGGCTCGTTGCTTGCTGTTGTAATTGCTGGACATCACAAAACCGTAGGCCCCCGCATTTTCGAGTACCAAGAAATCACCGACCCGCGGAGCTGGCAAGCGACGCGTATCGACATACCCTCCTTCGCGCTGGGTGAAGATGTCGCCCGACTCGCAAAGTGGCCCCCCCACGACCACATCAACCGACTCGCGATCCGCGGCAGAACCCCCGCAACCAGCGACCGAAATCGGATGATAGGCGCCGTACATGACCGGCCGCGCCAAATCGTTGAATCCCGCATCCACCAAAACGAACAAGTTGTCCCCCATCCGTTTGACACTGCGAACCTCCGCGAGCAAATGGCCGCTCTCGGCCGCCAGGAAACGACCAGGTTCGATCTCCAAATTCAAACGGTGCCCGAATCTCTCGGAGAGCCGATTGCGGGAAGCATCCCACAGCTCAAAATAGCGTTCCAGATCAACGTATGACTCATCTGACTTGTAAGGCACCGGTAAACCACCGCCGGCACTGATCGTCCTAAGCGTTCGCCCAACCTCCATCGCCGCTCGCTCCATCGCCTCACAGACTTCACTCAAATGCTCGAGGTCCGTGCCAGAGCCAATGTGCATATGCAATCCGGTCACCGTGATTCCGGTCTGGTCGGCACGCAGCAAACATTCATCAATCTGCGAATGCCAGATCCCGTGCTTGCTCTGCTCACCCCCAGTATTTGTTTTCTGGCTGTGCCCATGCCCAAACCCAGGATTAATACGAAGGGTCACATCGGCTCCCGGACGCACCTCCCCCAACTGGGTGATCATGTCGGGCGAACCACAATTGACCTGCAATGCATGCTTGCAAACCAGCTCGAGCGAATCGATATCGAAGATGTCAGCGGTATAGACAATTTCATGCCGGGACGGATCGGCGCCAAAACCCGCCGCCAACGCCCGCCGAATCTCACCCGCGCTAACCGCATCGACAACCACTCCCCGGCGACGCAACCGGTCCAGGATCGCCAAATTACTACAAGCTTTTTGGGCGTACCGGATCACGTCAAAAGAAGACAACTCAGCGACTCTCTGGTACATCGTTTCGATGTCGTAAACGTAAAGCGGAGTGCCGAAGCGGGCTGCTAGTTCCGAAACCCCGAGGCCAGCAATCTGGTCGCGGCTGGTACAGAAAGTCGTCGTCGTCATGGGGGGGTGAGCGCAGAGTTGGCGTTTTGCGGGCTTACAGGTACCGAGTGGGGCGGCTGCTCCACATTCGGAGGATAGATGGTTGTCGAAAAATTGGCGAGTCCCCGAGGTGGGAACAACGGCTCAACCTGACGCCGGCAGCAGAATTCTCAGTTCTAAAAAAATTCGGGCGGCGTTTCATTGGAAAATCCAGTCCCATAGCCAGCCGCCAAGTCAGCCGAACTAGCGATCAGACAAGGTACCAGCGCAGGCAGTAACCTCTGCAGATCGAGCCTGGGCTTCCGCAGGAACCATCCTACAGAGGGGCATTCGTTGAGAGCGTCTCGAAAGTAACCTTCACGCACGAAGCTAGCAGCAAACCGTGATCATCTCGGCTTGCCACAGGCCCGCTTTTCACAACGCGGCAAAACTCATCGTTGCCTTACACCCGCGATTCAATTGTCGACTCCAGGGGCTTCTTTCGCTTCCCTTGAGGACCTGGCCTACGACCTCTTCGACGCCCTTGCTGAATCGGAATAAAACGACTCTCAACTCGCTGCAGCAACTTGCTAATGCAGAGCTTGTTGATGCTCAGCTTCATCTCATCTGATTCAATTCTAAGAGCATCATGCAAACTCTTCGGCAAGCGAATCGTAATCATCCGCTCCGGCTCAACCGCATCACCCTTAGAATTATCCTGGCTTCGCAATGCGGCCACCATTTCCTGCAACTCGATCCATTCCGCAGTCGCCTCAAAAGAACGCATCTGATCGCTCGTTGGATAGAGCCGGCGAACGACGCCATCAGCCCCCAGCATCTCGCGGTAGAACGCTACCCAATTACCTGTTTTTGAAAAAGCCTCCTGGGCCAATCGCAAGACCTCCCGACCACGCTGCTCCAGCGGCAAAGTGCCATCAGGGGGGGAGAGTGAGAGACGGGGTACTGGTGTTTCCGATTGTCCTGGGTCGGGGTCGCTGACATAGCGAAGGGTGGACGAAGCCTCGGGATATGCCATCGCGGGCGATCCTTCTGTTAACTGACTTGGTGCGAGGGAAATGACTCGCAGCAATCCTTTCCTATTGTCAAGCCAACAGACGCAAACAATGCTTGCAAAAAGACTTACAGCACCTGCGCAAAATCAAGGCAGTGATGCCCGGCGAGCCGGCGTTACAGAAGTGCCTGCTTTCTAGGCACTGACCGAAGTGCAAAGCCCAGGTGTCCACCTGGCAGTCCATCCAGGATTTTCCAGCGGCTTGGAAGATTTACCCTCGAAAAAGCCAGGTTTTTCGGAGAATAGAGAATCCCCGAAGGAAATTGGCGATATTCTCCGGCAATCACAGAGCCGACAACGAGCAGAAACGCCCAAACAATCGCAACCAATCAGCCATTCACCCCAACACGAATCAAAAAAAACACCAAAAGAGGGGTACAGAAAACACCCCGCCTCACTTCATGCAGTCAAGCCCGGTGCTGCATAAAGTAGGTTTTTTCATGGAGTCGCAAATCCCGCGATCACGAAACAGCAACCAACTCGCAGGCGCCGGCCAACAACTCCACCGCACGATCAACCTGCTCCTGGCTACTGGTCCAACCGAGCGAGACACAGATGGTCCGAGCAATCTGCGATTCAGTCCGTCCGACCACCCGCAAGGCCCTCGTCATTTCATCGGGAGGAGCAGCAGACAGCGGCGCCGTGAAGACCAACTGCCGGGCCACCCGCTGAACCTGGCGAGCGCGACACGGCAACTCCAGAGCGACCGTATTGGCGAGCCGGGGAGCCCCATCACAAAGCAAAACCGCCTCCCCCTTAAGGGCATGAATTAGACCCTTAGAAAACCGCTCGCGAAGATTTAAAAGGGTACTCGATGCGTCCTCGGCACACTTCGCCGCCAGCAACGCGGCGGCACCCAGACCAATCCACGCAGGAACGTTCTCGGCGCCCGGGCGCAAACCCATTTCCCGAGGCTCCCCGAACGAAATCGGCGACAACTGGAGACCTCTACGGATGTACACCGCTCCACTTCCTTTCGGCCCATAAAATTTGTGGCCGCTGACCGCCAGAGTATCGGCACGAAGCCGCATCACATCGACCGGCATTTTGCCGAACGCTTGTGTGGCATCGCAATGAAGAGGGACACCCAAATTGTGGCAGGCATCGGCGATCTCTCGAATGGGCTGAATGGTCCCCAGCACGGGACTGGCCAACTGAACACAAACGAGCCGCGTCTCGGGCCGCAGCAACTCTCGAACCTGATCTGGATCGATGACACCACTGGGCGGGCAGGGGATCCTCTCGACCTCCCAGTTCGCACCCAACGCGGCTGCCGCGCTGAGCACTGAATCGTGCTCGAGATCGGAGACTAACACATGGCGTGTCCCCTGACCAACACCCTGACGGGCATGGCCTGGCCCCTGCTGCAACAGCAATCCGTGGCTGGCCAAATTATTCGCTTCCGTGCCACCCCCGGTAAAGACGATCTCGAATGGCTCGCAACCTACCAGCGACGCGACATTCTCCCGGGCACCTTCGAGCGCTTCCGAGACCGCCTGTGCCTGGGAGTGGACTTGTCCCGGCAACAAGAAGTGTGTCGACCAGTATGACTGCATCGCCTCCAACACGGAGGGAGCCAAGGGCGTCGTTCGGTTGTAATCTAGATAAATCAACGTTTGCCAGAAACGCTTGTTGGAATCAGAGAAAAACGCCCGCGACTAGACGGACGCACCCTCAATATTAGCTTGAGATAACGGGTAATGGACCCCACCGGCCACGCCCATGAAGACCAGCACGAAATCAGCACAAATCACCGAGTGGCACGGAAACCATGCATCCCCCGAACGGCCGAAAGACCTGAGGACCAAAATGCAAATCGGAGCCCACTGACACCAGCGGGCATCTCTGGCGACGAATCACCGCCACGACGATCGCATCGGCCTGGAGCACAAAACCGAAACCCTGGACAAAAACCCACCAAGCCCAGCTTCCAACGTCATTGCCGCGCCCTGCCGTACGCCCCCCCGAAGGAGCACGCGTGTTTTTAGTGGGGGGTCAGACCACCTTCGCCCCGCTTGTGCGTCAAACCCCATCCAACCGGACCGCCCCCCTGCAGGTGGAGTGAAGGTGCAAAATAAACATTGACCGAGCAAACTTTTCTGGGGCGGTTTTCCAGTCGATTCTACGCTTTACGCTTATGATGAGGTAAGAATTTGCACGAAGCGATGCGTTTTGCAATACTTCTGGGCCGGAATCCCTCCTGGCGGTACGACGGCCCCTGTCTACGCCCTCAACAAACCACCCTCTTATCTACTCTCCATCCGGAGCCAAACATGAAACGAACACAGCCCGGCTTCACCCTGGTCGAGTTGCTGGTGGTCATCACGATCATCGGCATCTTGATGGGTCTGCTGATTCCCGCGGTGAACTCCGCAAGGGAAGTCGCCCGCCGAAACCAGTGTGCGACCAACATCAAGAACCTGGGTTTGGCCGCAGTCCAACACGAGGTCACCAAGGGAGAGTTACCAGGTTACATCAAAAAATTCGGATACTTTGCAGGCGGCAATGATCCATCTGACCTTTACAATCCGAGCGCTCCCCCTCATGTCAAAGTAGGCGGTTTTGGCGTAGCGATCCTGCCTTGGCTCGACGCACAGGCCACCTACGAGCACTGGACGGACGACCGTTATCCTGTGATCAACCTTGGAGCAACCAACTCGGTAGGAACCACCCAAGCGGTCGGGACAGGCAACGCAGGTGCTGGCTTTCATCTGCTCGCCGCTCCTAGCTTGGCGATCTTTCAGTGCCCAAGTAATCCGGAAGATCTGGAATATGGCAAAAATAGCTACATCATGAACAATGGCATGTCTTGGGTTGCCAACCCGAGCACTGCAGTCGCTTTCCAGGCTCCCTCGCAGACGAAGGCAAACGGTGTTGGTATGGCTAATTACGTTGGTGTAACGCCGAGCACTCAGTGGTACAACACCGGCCCTAAACTGACGCTAGATGACTTAAAAGACGGACAGGGTTTTACAGCGATCTATGCAGAAAATGTGCAGGCGATGCCCTGGTACATGCCTGGCTTCGTAAATGCACTTTCTCCACAAGGCTCGAACATCCCTGACTTGGTTCCCGACGTAACAAACGCGCAAGACCTTACCTTCGCTGAAATGAACCCGGGGATCGACCCGACCACCAGCAATGCCCCCTTCTGGCCCGGCAACATGCTCGCGGCTCAATTCACGTCGGGGTGGGTTTGGCACTACGAGGACCCGGACTATCTCGTGCTTAGAAATAACGGCATCGCTAGCCCGACAGGTGTGCAGCCTCAACCTGTGAAGGCGATTCACTTGATCAACGGACGCGGTGACGGCCCGGGAGGTGACATCTTCGTTGAGCAAATGAACATCGGGAATTGCCTGGATCTTGCCCGACCCTCCTCGGCACATGTTGAGGGCGTCAATGTTGCATTTGCCGATGGTGCCACACGGTTCGTCACCGAGGGAATCGACTATCGCGTCTACCAAGCGATCATGACACCGCGCGGAAAGAGTAGCAACGTTCCTTGGGCTGAATTTGTCCTGACCGATCAACTGAGCGACTAGAGGCTCAGACCGCTATCGTCACATCTTGAAGCCGAGACAACCGTTTCGGCTTTTTTTATGCGCGCCCAGCAATGAATTTGCGCTGTGCGGAACCGCCCTTGGCTTCACGATCGGTCTCTCCCTTTGACGACTGCCCTCGAAGAACCTTTCCGCTTATGACAGTCGCTCGGATTAAGCAAGCGTCTCGGTGGACTTCGTAGACTTTGCCGGTCAATCGCTTCAGCGAAAAAGTACCGGCGGCCGATTCCCATCTTTGCACCTGGATCTCAACGGGTGTGCCCCTGTTGGTTATTCACTTCACGGGCTTTGGTCGCGGCATGGATTGCCGATTTCAGCAAGTCGACATCCTTCCCAGGCGACAACGTGACAAAGACGATTCCCCACTATCTGCGCATTCACCGTGGCTCGAAGGCCGTGATCAATTCAGCCCCAACCAAAATCGAAGACCCGGTCAATCATTTCTGGAGCGCCTATGCAGACGCGACGGGGTGGCGAATCGACGGCAAATCTGGCAAGAGTGGACCAATCGAACTTTTGCCCGCTGTGAACACACAAACGTTTCAACAGGAAACGAGTGATCGTGATACGACGGTCGGCAAAAGTGCCGCGATGCGATTGGCAGAATCAGCGTCGAAGCTGGCCGAAGAGTTGAGTCAGAACCGTGAAGCCATTCGGATCCAGGAAGCCGAACTCGCGTCTCGCGCACCTTTGCTGGGCGGGGACATACCGCGACTTCGCATCGCCGATCGCATCGAAAAGCTGTTAGGTGACGCGGCAGCCGCCTGCCATTGCGACGCCGCCGCTCTTTACACGCTGGACGACGATACACAGTTTCTTAAGACCCGCGCAGTCTTCGGACTCCCGCCCAAGCGATTGGAATCAACAGCCAGAAGGTTGCGTGGAAGCCGCGGTGACCTCGAGGCCCTTGTTCAGGGCGTCGTTTTGATGGATGACCTCGACGCTGACCCTCCTATCCCTTCATGGAATAGTCCCGAGAAAGCATTCCGATCCGGGATTTGCGCTTCGGTGCTCTGCGATGACGTGCCAATCGGAACCGTCTGGTTCTTCAGCAAATCCAACAAAACATTTGGCGTCTCTGAATCATCCGCCGCACGACTGGCTGCCTCCCATTTGTCCCTGGAGCTGACCTACGCGGCGATCCCCGACATCGAGGCCCGAGAATCTTCCGCCGGTGCGATGACCGACGTTGCCAATTGGCAATATGAATCGCTGCCAGTTGGCGCCATGCTCGCAACCGACTGGCGGGTCGATGGCATGGTGGAATCACCCCGACCGTGGGCATGCGGATGGCACACCTGGGATGTTCTCCCCGATGGCAACCTGATGTTGGCGATCGCGGAATCAGTCGACTCGACCGCCAAGGGAGCGATGATTGCTTCGGTCGCTCGCGCCGCGATGACCGCGCACACAGGTTACCGACACACTCCAACGCAACTCATGGAAAGGGTCAGCGATACGCTATGGCAAACAAGTACCAGCGAACAGTTGATCTCAATGCTGTACGCTAGGGTCGATCCCGATACTGGTGACGGCGAGGTCGCTGCCGCTGGATCGATCAGTGCCATCATCGGTAACCAATATGGATTCCGCCCAATCGTCGATGGAAAGAGCGAACCACTGAACACGCGATTGGACCCGCAGATTGAAACCGAACATTTCCGTCTGATCCCAGGGGAAACGCTGCTAGGCTACTCCGCCGGAATGACTGATGACGGTGCGACCCAAATGCAACTCGGCGGACACCTGCGAACAGCGATGGCCCAGGGAGACAACAACCCCTTAGCGTTAATCCGCCGTGCGATGACTAAAAACACATTGAACCACGAACGTGGTGCAGTGACGTTACTGCGGCAAGAGTAAAAAGCGCCGCCTCGAAGATCAGAAATTCAACGCGAGCCCGTCCGCACGAGCAGACGGGCGATGTGTTGATTTTAAAACGCTGATTCTCAAAGCACTGATCAGCAGCAGCCGCATTGGTGATTGCCAAACAAATC
>JAYZAR010000020.1:0-26560 GCA_036339635.1 Planctomycetota bacterium
TTTGGATCTGGCTCGAGCGAGACGAACTGCTGTAAGTCATCGCGATATAAGTAGGGTGAATTTGCCCCCAGGCCGGCACCGACTTCCAGTACAGCGCCCTTGATATAACGACGTAAACGCTTTGCCACATAGCCTTTCCAGTTCTCTGCGTGCAAAAAGAGCTCGAGTTCATTTCCGATGTACTCAAACGGTGGCTCCCCACTTGATTTGTCCGCAGTAGGTTCGTCAGCCATGCGTTGTTTCCTCCACCTTTAGAACAAAGTGCCCGAAATCACGCGTTGGAATGAATTGGTTGAGTCCTCTTGTAAATAAGACAACGAAGCAGGCAATCAACGTGAAAGCAACTATCTGTGCCAGCAACAGCGTTAAAATTCCAAAAGCATTGGTTGCCCAACTGGGTATACCGTAGTCTGTAAATAGGCGAATCGCTGTGAGCAAAGCTAGCCCGGCGGTTGCAATGATGGTACCCCCTGCCGAAAACAACAGCAATCTTGTGCTAATGCGATCCGAAAATACCGACAGAGCGCTCAGTCCATGCATCACGAGATCCGCAAACCTCATTTTGGACTTTCCGGCCAGTCGTTCTCCTCTTGCTGTCGCGACGAACGACATCGGCTGTCTGCATGCAAACACTGCGGCTGCATAGTGGTTCCACAATTCCCATGAAACACAGAGGCTTTCCAGGCACTTTCTGTCCATCACACTGAAGTTTCCCACTCGAATCCGGTGACCTACGAGTATCCAATGCAGTGCTCGGTACAGAAAGTAGAAGAACGCGAAGATGTAGCCCTCAGAACGTCGTGTGCGTTCAGCAAAAACCACGCGACTTGAGTCGCTCTTTTCTAGTTACGCGTTGAGTTTGGGGATGTCGGTCGGAGAGTCTTCGCCGTCGCCATCCATGATTAGTACGCGTTTCCATTCCGTCTGTTGATTGAGGTGACAGAGGGCGATGCAGATGGCACGCTGGTGCCCGAGGTTTCGTTTAAGTCTCAGTACGCGGATGGAACGAATGCCTTTCCATGGTCCTTTCCAGGTGATTGGTTGAGGTTGTTGGGAGCAATCGTCTACCAGCATGATGTCAGCAGAAATATTTGTGTCCATCAGTTGTTCATCAACCATCGGTAGAAGGCGACTTACTGATTCCCAGTCTTCGTAGACCGGTATCACAATCTGCAGTTCGCAAAACGACTTCATGGAACGTGCTCGGTTTATTGGATTCGTGTGAACAATCGAAACGCATTGTTCTGAAAAACCAACTCCCAATCGGTTGTCGGCGGCGCCCAGGGCAATTCTGGAATGCCATTGCTAAGCACGATCGCATCGATCGTTCTGGTCTCCAAATCCGACATTTTGACTTCAGCGTATTGTTTTGCCAAGCGATTCAGTTCGCTCTGTGGAATGATCGTTTGCCAAGTGTAGTCAGAATTTGGGATCAGTTGCTGCTGTCCTGGGGTGTAGTCTTCCCAGGACCCGAAAGTATGCAAACGGGAAGCCTGGTACTTTGCCAACCCAAGCCAGAAAACATTGACGTAGCCGTGCAGATTAGGCTCGCTTTCAATCGGTGTTTGAATAAACGCTAAGTAATCCTTCGTTGACATCCCTAATAATCTGCATAGCAATGAAAGGCGTAACTCCAGTTCTTGATCTGGAATGCTTGAAACGAAGGGCTCCACTAGAAACCAGTATTTTCCGTGAAATGTGAGCCACCAAGCGAAAACCTGATGGTCAAAACTGGCAACCACACTATCTTGCGGAAGATTGATTTTCATGAAACGAGTGAGTTCCGAGAATTCAGCTCGATAGGATGGATTCACATCGGTCGCATGCGCGTAGTAGACGCTTCGGACTGGATTGACAGTTTGCTCTTGTTTGTAGAGGGCGAGCGTGTTGTATCCCAACAATACAAGCATAATAGCTACTGTTGCTGCATAGGGTGTTCCCTTGCTTGCCTTTTCTTTCCATCTGGTTTGAAAGCTCTTCCCTTTCACTCGCTCGTAAAGCACGATTGCTAAGTAGGCGGTAGCGAGCATCGCAGCGTATCCGCATAGACGTTCGGCCCGATCATTGAAGTGATAGGGTTGGATTGTCTTTCCAAGGAGCAATATCGAAATCGAGATGCAAGAAAATGCCGCACAGAGCAGTACGGCTAAAAACCACCACGTCCGTAAAATCGCATGGTCTAAGCGATTCAGGCAACGCGATGTTGGCTGTTGCTGGCTAGCCAAACTTCGAGTGAAGAACACCAGAGCAATGACAAACGTCGGAGCAAGCAGTTGCCGCCAGTAAGTTTGAAAGCCGGCCATCCGATCCAGCTCAAAAACACCCCACCGGGTCGGAATGTCTGGGTGCTCAATCCAACGCTGAAGCAGGAATGGGGTGATGACACCGGCAAACAAAAATCCGGCGAGCAGGCAATGATTAAGCGTTGGCCGTAGGCCTTCGCGTTGCACTACCACAATGACCAAACATGGGATCGCCAGCGCGAAGGTTAATGCCGAGTAGACATCACCCTGAAGCAGGATTCCAAAGGTAAAGGCCAGCCAAAGCCAGTGATTCCTTTTTGTTCGGTCAGCAATTAACAGCCGCAGTGCTGCAATCAGCACGGCGACTAGAAAAAGCTCAGAGACGAACGGACGGGGAATTCGCATCCCCCACACGTCTGGAAAGAATGGAAAGGAGTTGCTGACCGATCCGAGGGTGAGATTGAACACCAAATTGAATGGTATATTTAATGCAAGGAAGCACCCCGACAAGATGCTGAGCGGATCCGGGATTCCCATCGTGCGAAACAGCAAAACGACCAGCAGAAAATAGCAGACGGTTACCGCAATATCAGCAAGAAGAAATCCGTAGTTCCCAAACAGAGCAATTGAGATCGCATGCGGGAGGATCGTCGCATGCGGAAAAGAACGGAGAACGCTCCCGTCAAGTTCTTTGATCGTGCCGTCTGTGATTGTTCCTCGTGATAATTGCGAGATCAAGGGGAAATACTGAATGTCGCCGGGTGGATCACCGCGGTAAATTGCGGAGACGTCGATTGATTCACCAGGAAAGGTTTGAAACGATCGGAGCCATGGCAGCAACGCTCCTGAGGCAACTCCTAGCATGCCGAGGACTAAAAGTGGCCACCATTTTGGTTCAGGGAGTATCACAGATTCTCCATCGGGGCGAAGCGTTGTAAGGCTAGGTGTTTTCGCTGAGGAAGACGGCCACGCGATGTGCTTGTCGAGCACCATATCATCACAGTGGCTTAGTTCTTTATCTCTTTCAGTGCGATATGTTTTTCAGGACCGCTAAGAAATGTAATCTTCTTTCGAACAGCCAATTCAATGGTGTCGGATAAAGTCCAAGGTGATTGATACACTCTTGAACTTGGAGATCTGAACAACGGAACATTTCAATCCATTGATCCGGAGTTAGGTAGTTGCAGGGGATTGCCACACCATGCCGAGAGTTTCCTACCTGATCCATGAACGCCAAAGTGCGATAGGCTGCCAACCCTTGTAGGTAATGGTCTTTGATGATGATCTGCGTGTTGGCTACTCGTGCTGATTCGTCCATCAGTTTTTGGGGCAAATCTGAATGGTGCAAGACATCGACCATCATCACGATGTCAACTTCGTTGTCTTCGTAGGGAATTTGGCAGCCGTCGAAAGCATCGACAGGAATTGCCGTTTCACCACGCACCAAGACCTCGAGTCCTTTGATTTTAAGATCGGGACGCCGTTTTTGGATCTTTGCCGCCAATTCACCGTCACCACAACCGACGTCCAATACCGACGCTCCGGTGGGAACTCGATTTGCGATCCACAGAGCCAAAACATCAATGCGGCGTTGGTGGATGTTCCGCTCATGGAACCAATGGATCGGATTGATCATGCGCCCGACTCGTGAGCCGACTCAATGTTTGAGATCGGGGATCGTTGGGACGGATCGTGCCGATGCATCTTCAATACCCCCGCCATCAACGCGGCCATCGCCGTTTGAAAACCAACGGCAACGAACATAACTCCTGGAATGACGAACCGCATCGTATCCGGATAAACCAAGCTACCAAAATCGACTTGCCACCAGTGAAAGATAACGACCGCAATTAATAGGGAACCGACTGCCGACATGATCAATCCAAACACGATGCCATGCTCGACAGTGATCTTTTCTAATCTTTCACTCGGTGGCATCATCCCCTCACGAGCTGCGAAGATCCTCGCTAAACTCGCAAGCAGGATACACTGCCAACCGAGCAGCCCCAGTAAGCTGGCAATCAGTAGCGTATGAACATCGAGTTCGGCACCAAAGATTTCGACCCGAGGAATGGCTAATGCGTAGCCGAGCAATGCGATCAGAATCAGAAACAAGCCGGGGCGGAAAAAGGTCCATTTTGGGCTGAAAACTAAGAATAGCCGCAATGTCCGCCAGCCATCGCGAAAGGTCCGCAAATGGGGACCGTGTTGTTGTCTTCCATCCGGATGTAACGTGATGGGAATTTGGTCCATCGTAGCGCCGTGTAGCCCACTTTTGATGATCATCTCGGTGGCGAATTCCATTCCCGGCGAGCGCAAATCGAGGCGGTCGTAAAGCTGCCGCCGAAATCCTCGCATCCCGCAGTAAACATCATTAATTGGGATGCGAAACATTCGTCGCACTAGCCAGGACAGGGCTGGATTGCCAACCCAGCGATGCAGAAACGGCATCGCACCAGGCATCACACGCCCGCCACCTCGCGGTAGGCGGCAGCCTTGAACCAAGTCAGGTCCCTCACGCAGTTTTTCAACGAAATGTGGCACCTCCAGGAAATCGTAGCTATCGTCGGCGTCGCCCATGATGACGAATTTTCCCTTGCTTGCTTCGATGCCACCCATCAAGGCAGCCCCATAGCCTGATTCGGCGACATCAACGGTGCGGGCGCCGAGCGATTTGGCGATCTGTTTGGAGCGATCTGTGCTGCCGTTATCAGCCAGCACGATTTCACCGCAAATACCAGCTTCATTCATCGATCGAACCGCTTTTTCGATGCACACACCAACCGTGTCTGCTTCGTTCAGACAAGGCATCACAACGGAAACCTCGATATCGTCATCCATACCCAACAACTTCCTCAAGAACTGGTGATTACCGAGGCTGGTTTCCGACGTCGCGATAAAAGGACTGCGATTGCCGCCCCGCCCAAAGCGGCCGTGAGTGGTTCCACTACGATTCGATAACGATAGTGCGGGATTTCAAAGACCCCGGTGATGACGGCAAAGTAAGCCAAGATCATCAGCACCCACAAAGCATAGGGTCGCGAGGGGCGATTGATTAACAAGACGATTCCCGCGCCAACAATCATGCCGGTCAGTAATGTGTTGAGTAAGACTGACTGGCTAAGACGGTATTTGATGGCCGCTTCTAAAACTGGAATTCTGTAGATCCAAATCAACTCTCCAAGGTAATTTCCTTGCATTCCTTGCGCCGGTAACTGGGTCGCCGCTGCTCGCCAAAAATTGACGGTTCGTCGGAATGCCTTGTACGCAAACGTTGGTTGATCAGATTTGATGGCATCGAGCGAAACTTGTTGCATCAGCCGATCGGTTTGCGGATCGCTTAGGCCAGATTCGACCAACGCATTTGAAACCGTCCAGGTGAGTCGCCAGTCCGCATCCGCGTTACTTGTCCGATTGAATCGTTGTTGTAAGCTCTCGCTTGATTCGGTTGCTGGCAAGTCCAGTCCCGCGCCCGAACCGTCTTGGAAGGTCACAACCCAAAGGTTACGTCCGACGAATTGAGTGATGAAGGGTTCATCGAAAACGATTTCATTGCGAGCGATCCAGGGTGTGACGATTGCGATTGCCGCAAGAGCCGCGAGCATTCCATGGCCGACACGTCCGTGCAGTTTCACTCGTTCGGATGCGTCTTTGCCAACCCTTTTGCGCCGGCGACAGTGCGACCACAGAACAAAAGGAATGTGAACCATCCAGAGCAACAAAACAATCGGTCTTGTCAGTAATACGAATCCAAAAGTTAATCCGACGAGCACTGCTCGTGTGGCACTCGGTTCCTCGTCGTAATGCAGCATCATCAGCAGATGCATCATCAAGAGGAAGATGAACAGAGATTCCGACAGCAAGGCGGCGTTGTAAGTGAAAGCTGATACGGCAGGCAGTGTTAAGAGAAGCGTCCACACCATCGCGTTGGGCAGTCGCGTGATCCGAGCAGCAATCTGTCCCGCGATGCCGATCGAGGCCACCATCAGAACGGACTGGGCAATGGCAATTACCGGTAATGCGTACTCGCCAGCGATGGCACGCAGGATGGCGAGAAACCATGGGTAGACGGGAGTGCGATAGGCGATGGGGTCGGCCAGCATCAGCCAATCTCCCGACATCACCAATGTACTCAATTTCCAATATCCCCAGGCATCACGCTCGATTGGTACAGGGCCTAACGCGATGACGGCGACCGCTTTGATCGTAATCAGGGCAAGCAGGATGAGTACAAGTAAATTGCGCACGATCGAACCATCTTGAGGTCTGGTACCAAGAATCCTCTAAGTTTACCGCGCTGAAAGAACGAATGTCGGGGTGTTCCTTGTTACATTAGCGATAAAGCGAATGAAATCTTCCAATTACCTGGGCAGCGAATTGCCGGGGAGGAGTGGTAATGTGGGCAGTGGCGAATCGAATTTCAGATATTTTTCACGACGGGACTTACTGGATCTAATTCGCTGAACGCTTCGTGTCTGACTGGGGTTATCAACCTCGATAATGTATTCGTCGAAAAATAGGACCAGTTGAAGATTCATTGACTGCCAACCATTGATCAAGTCGCGACGGAGTGTGTATTTGGTAAGGAAACGAGCTTTGACCTCGTTGTGCAGCTTGAGAACGTCTCGAAGTCGATAATAGAGCTGGTTTAGGTAACGCGGATTCTTTGCGGCTTTCGTAAGTCGTTCGGCGGCATCGTCCAAGCGATTCACAAGTGTCTGATCCACTCGATCGATCCCACGCACCTGCTTGGCGATAGCTTGAAAGGATTTCACCGATTTCTCGTAACGGATGGCGAGCGAAGAAAGTGGGTTGTTTTTCTCGGTCAACGAGTCTGCTGCGATGATTTGTTGTTCAGAAAAAGGTGGTGTCCAGAGGAAGAAAAGCAAACCGAACAGCATCATCACTTGCGTTTTCATCAGGGTATCCAATTCAGATGGATTAACTTGCCTGCTTGCCGCTGCTCCATTGCGACTGTTGTCGATGTGAGCCTATAGGGTAACAGGTTATAGGTGCGACGACGATGCTGATCAAAATCTGAGGGCGATCAGCGTCCTTCATGATCCGCATCATTCAGCGTCGGTTTTTCCGTTTTTTCTTGTCTCGCCGATCTTTTTTTCGCTTTCCCTTGTACTTCGACTTCGTCCAGGTACTTGGCTTTTGCGAGCCTGATTCACGACGGGCTGTGTGGTTTTTCAACACGTCAAAGTAGAGTTGGCGATCCTGCAAGTCGACTTTGGCGATCCTGACGGTCAGCTGATCACCTAACCGAAAGCGGTTCCCCGCTTTGAATCCGATGATCATTTGCCCTCGTCGCTCGAATCGATACTTGTCGTTCGGTAGCGTAGTGATTGGAACGAACCCATCAACCGGCAGTTTTGTGCAACGAGCATGCAGGCCGTCTGCGAATACGCGACTGATGACTGCCTCCATTGTTTCGCCGATGTGCTTTTTCAGATAGTGAAGAAGCTTCAACTGGATCAGTTCACGTTCCGCAGCAGCTGCGTTTCGTTCCATGTCACTGCAGTGATGTCCCAGCTTGATAAGCTCCGGGAAAGCCTCGTCTGGGGTCTGCTTTTTTTCCAGCAATCGTTGAATAAGACGATGAACATTTAGATCAGGATAACGACGAATAGGGCTGGTAAAGTGACAGTAATGCTCCATGTCGAGCGCATAATGACCTTCGGCTTGAGGTCCATAGACGGCTTTGCTCATGCTCTTTAGCACCGCAAAATTGACAGCATCCTCGAGTGGTGTTTCGGTAACCGAATCAAGTACTTTTTGAATCTCGAAGCGACTTTCGATCGAGCCTACATCAATACCAAGGTCTTTGACGAAATTTCCCAGTTGTCGGAGTTTTCGTCGTTCTGGTGGGGCGTGGATGCGATGCAGGTAATTGAGTTTCAGGTCGTCGAGCCATGTCGCTACAGCTTGATTGGCTGACAGCATGAATTCTTCAATGATCTGATGGCTCTCGGTGTGATGAACGCGGAACGCACCTTTGACTTTGCCACTTTTGTCGAGGTCAAGTTTGATGTCCGGCATATCCATCGAAAGCGCGCCGTGCGCAAACCGGGATTTTCGGAGCTTCATCGCCAAGTCATGCATTTGACTCAGTAAGTCGCATATTGGCTTGCCCCATTTTTCGGTATACGGCTCTGGGTTTGCGAGGAATTGATCGACCTGTTCGTAGTTCAGTCGCAGGTCGCTTCGAATGGTGGCGTTATGTACTTCGGTGTGGGTGATCGTCAGGTCATCCAAGAATTCAATCTCGCAGGTTTTCACCAAGCGGATGCGTTCTGGTTGCAAACTTGCCAAGTGATTACTGATGATCTCAGGAATCATCGGGATGACGCGATCTGGGAGATAAACGCTGGTCGCACGTTTTTTCGCTTCCTCGTCGAGCGCGCTTCCTGGTGGTACAAACTGGCTGACATCAGCAATGTGAACCCAAAGGCGCCATCGTCCCTGTTCGCGCTGGAGTGAAATCGCATCATCAAAATCGCGGGCATCGAATGGATCGATGGTGATGGTGAGCTTTTCAGTCAGGTCAAGCCGATCTGCCGGAGGTGCGTCGTCGACAAATGCATCTGCTTGCTCGCGCGCATTGTTGATTACCTCGGTTGGAAAGTTGTCTGGCAAGGCGTACTGCCGCATGATCGTGATGGTGTCGATCGCCGGATTTTTGTTGCTCCCCAATCGTTCAAGAATGACGGCTTCGCCGCCGAGTCCATCTTCGCCGGGGAACTCCACCATCTCGACGAAGACTTTGTCATCGTTGTCGAGTTGAATGCCTCGCACGTCACCGACGGTCACTGGCGATTCAAACGGAGTCCCATCCAAGATGACGGCAGGTTGCTTGTTGATGTAGCGAAACGTTCCAGTGAATTGCCGACGTGCACGTTGTAGAATCTCGGTGACTTCACCTTCATTTCCACCATGGCGACTAGGCCGCACCTTGACTTCAACCTGATCACCTTCCAACGCACCAGCGGTTGAGCCAGGTGGGACAAAAATATCTTCGGGGTTATCGGAATCTTCGGAGTGGTTGGGGCGGACAAATCCAAAGCCACCTCCTCCCATCGCTCGCTGGAATTTTCCCTCAATCCGGTCGCTTGGACCACCGATGGCACCCGGGCTCATGATGAAGTGGTTGGAGCCATAAAGCAAACGCCCCTCTCGGACGAGGTGTTTAATAACGCGGCGCAATTGCCTGTATTCCTCTTGTTCAAGGTGCAATTGGGCAGCGATTTGCTTTGGTTTGCTCGGCCGGTAGTCTGGCGAAACGACCAGCCGCATCACGCGGTCGGCCAAGTCAGTTGAAATTTCCATATAAGAAACATATCCATGCGCCGCCAACTGAACAGTGGCCAAAAAGCATTTCGCGGGGAAGCGGGCGGAGAAACTTTCCTTACCAGGGGGTGGACTGCCCTAATCAGCGACGACCAAAGGCGGGCAGACTATGCCCAGATTTCGGGTTGCCTGGTCAGGCGCGGAACGCCCGCTGAGAGTCGGGAAATGCCATCAGATGCCACACGGGAGGCTGGCATCGATCGACCGGCTTTGATTTTGGAGCACGAGGGTAGGTTCGCTTTCTTTTTCCAGAGACACCCAGTATTTGCGATGAGCTTAGACAAAGCCGGATACACAATCGTGGAATCTGTGATTACCGGTGGATATAGCTGGCATCAATTCGAGCCGTTGTTTTAAATCTTGGTTAGGAAGGTTCATAGGCGAGGTTAGGAGCCAGCCAACGCTCAGCTTCTGCAACTGAGATTCCCTTTCGCTGTGCGTAATTCTCGATTTGATCTTTCGTGACCCGATCAACGGCAAAATAGCGAGCGTCCGGATGGGAGAAATATAAACCACTGACAGACGCTGCTGGTGTCATCGCAAAACTGGACGTGAGTTCGATACCGGCATTTTGCTCGGCATTCAGCAGGTCGAACAACGTCCGCTTTTCAGTGTGGTCGGGGCACGCTGGGTAGCCTGCAGCGGGTCGAATACCACGGTACTTTTCAGCGATTAAGTCTTCCGTTGAAAAACCTTCAGTGCTCCCATAATTCCATTCATCGCGAGCCCGTTTGTGGAGCCATTCGGCAAGCGCTTCCGCCAAACGGTCGGCGATGGCTTGAACCATGATGGCGCGGTAAGCATCGAATTCGGCTTTGTACTTGTCAGCTAACTCGGTGGCGCCAAGTCCAGCCGTGACGGCAAAACCACCGATGTAGTCTTCTCGGCCGCTATCGATTGGAGCGACATAGTCAGCCAGTGAGCGAAAGTCATTTTGTCCTTTTCGTTGCCATTGCTGGCGTAGGCAATGAAAGCGTTTTAGTTCCTGTTGGCGTTTTTCATCGGTGTACAAAACAATGTCGTCGCCATCGCTCGCAGCAGGCCAGAACGCGTAAACGGCTTTGGCTGTTAATTGTTCATCAGCGATAATTTGGTCTAACAACTGATTGGCATCATCGAACAGTTCTCTGGCCTGTGCTCCAATTACACTGTCATCGAAGATTTTCGGGTATTTTCCCTTGAGTTCCCAGGTCATGAAGAATGGCGACCAATCGATGTAGTCGCGCAGTTCTGTCAGCGAGATCTTTTCAAGTGTCTTGATGCCGGTAAAAGTGGGCTTGGCGATTTCGATTGTTTGCCAATTGCTGGCGAACCGTTTTTGCAATGCTTCCGCGTAAGGAACGAGTTGTTGCTGGCGGCCCTTGTAGCTGGCGACCAACTTTCCCTGGCTCACTTCATTTTCGCTCAGAAATGACTCTCTCATTTCCTCGCTGATTAGTTTTTCAACGACATTCACACTGCGACTGGCATCGAGCACGTGAACGACAGCAGAACCATAGGCGGGTGCGATTTTCACTGCCGTGTGTTTTGCACTGGTGGTGGCACCCCCAATCAATAATGGGATCGCCATTTTTCGACGCTTCATTTCACGCGCGACGTGCACCATTTCATCGAGGCTCGGTGTGATCAAACCACTCAGGCCAATCATGTCAGCATTCTGATTCTCGGCTTCGTCCAGGATCGTCTCCGTATCGACCATAACGCCAAGATCAATGACCTCGTAATTATTGCACTGCAGGACGACGCCTACGATATTCTTGCCGATATCATGAACGTCACCCTTGACCGTGGCGATGAGGAATTTTCCACGCGCCGCGTTGCCCTCCAGGCCGGCTGCCCGTTTTTCTTCTTCCATGAAAGGTTCGAGATATGCGACAGCTTTCTTCATGACGCGTGCTGATTTGACGACTTGTGGCAAAAACATCTTGCCGGCACCGAATAAATCTCCGACAACTTGCATGCCATCCATCAATGGCCCTTCAATGATCTGCAAGCAACGGTCGAAGTGCTGGCGTGCTTCCTCGGTGTCTTCGACGATGAATTTGTCGATTCCTTTAATCAACGCATGCTGCATTCGTTCCGCGACCGGTGCTTCTCGCCATTCCAGATCTTGGCCAGCTTTTTGGATGCCCGATCCTCGCACCGTTTCGGCGAGTTCGAGCAAGCGGTCGGTGGCATCCGCACGACGATTCAGCAAGACGTCTTCGACCCGTTCTAGCAGGTCAGCGGGGATCTCTTCATAGATTTCCAATTGCCCGGCATTCACGATACCCATGTCGAGGCCGGCTTTAACCGCATGAAATAGAAACGCACTGTGAATTGCTTCACGCACGCGATCATTTCCGCGAAAACTAAAGCTGATGTTGCTCACGCCGCCGCTGGTTTTCGCGCCGGGGCATTCTTGTTTGATGCGGCGTACGGCATTGATGAAATCGACCGCGTAATTGTTGTGCTCTTCGATCCCTGTTGCGACCGTCAAAATGTTGGGATCGAAGATGATGTCTTCAGGTGGGAATCCAACTTGATGGACCAGCAAGTCATAGGCCCGCTTGCAGATTCGGACTTTGTTATCTTCGTCGGCAGCCTGACCTTCCTCGTCAAATGCCATCACAACCGCTGCAGCTCCGTACTGGCGAACCAATTTGGCACGACGGAGAAACTCTGATTCGCCATCTTTCAGTGAGATTGAATTGACAATCGCTTTTCCTTGTACGTTCCGCAGCCCGGCTTCGATGATTTCCCATTTACTGCTGTCAATCATGACCGGCACGGCCGCGGCGACGTCATCACCGGAAATGAGCCGCAAGTAGCGAGTCATCGCTTCTACGCCATCGAGTAATGCATCATCGAAATTGATGTCGATGATGGTAGCACCGTTCTCGACTTGCTCCCGCGCGATTTCGACCGCCTCCTCGTATTCTTCCTCGCGAATCAAGCGAGCGAATTTTCGGCTGCCAGTGACGTTTGTACGTTCACCCACCATGGTGAAAGGAATCTCAGGACGCATCACCATCGGGAGTTGGCCTGACAAACGTGTCCAAACTGGCCCCGACTGTTCCTGCTTTGGTTGGTGACCTTCGATTCGTTCGGCCATGGCCCGAATGTGATCGGGAGTGGTTCCGCAGCAACCACCAAGAATGCTGATCCATTGGTTTTCAGCGAACTCGCCGACAATGTCAGCCATCGCTTTTGGCCCCAAATCAAATTGGCCCATATCGTTGGGCAGGCCGGCATTGGGGTGACAGCTAATCGGCAGATCTGTCGAATTTGACATCTCTTCGACGTGTGGCCGCATCACATCGGGTCCCAGGGCGCAGTTCATCCCGATGGAAAGCAGGGGGAAATGTGCTAGCGAGGTGACAAAGGCTTCGACCGTTTGTCCGCTGACAAACGTTCGTCCGCCTTTGTCAAAGGTACCGCTGATCATGACGGGGACCTGGCGACCGCCGGCATCATAAAAATCTTGGATTGCGAAAAGGCATGCTTTTAGGTTCAGTGTGTCGATGGCCGTTTCTGGGAGCAGAATGTCGACTCCCGAACTCACTAACGCCTCGACTTGTGCTCGATAGCTATCTCGCATCTCCTCAAAGGTCGTATCGCGATGTGCCGGATCTTCCACTCGCGTGCTAATGGCGGTCTGCTTGGTTGTCGGCCCAATCGAGCCAGCCACGAAACGTGGCTTATCTGGCGTGCGCTCGGTCCATTCATCTGCTGCTTTGCGAGCACAATCAACCGCGGCTTGGTTGATTTCCTGAACGAGATCGAGCGGAAGATCAAATTCGACCATCCCTACGGGTGATGCCCCGAACGTGTTGGTCTCGACGATGTCACTTCCAGCCTCAAAATAAGCTCGGTGGATATTGGTGATTTTCTCTGCGTTCGTGAGGCAAAGAATGTCAGAAAAGTTCTTCAAATCCTTCGTGTGATCGGCAAATCGATCGCCGCGAACAGCAGCTTCATCGAGCTGCAGTCGTTGAATCATGGTCCCCATCGCGCCATCGAGTAGCAAGATCCGCTCACGCACTAGCTGTGAAAGAAAATTGGTCGCTGTATCGGGTCGAAGCATAGCTGGCTCGGTTTCGCGTCTCGGTCTCGCGTTTTGATCGGTTTCACGGTCCTCGTGCCACGCTCTTGGTTTCACGGACCTGTTTCACTATTAATCTTGGTCGAAATCTGGAAATCCACAACCCAATCAAACGATGCGAACGATCGAGCGGGCCTGTGGGGCTTACATAAAACATTGGTTTTGGGCGCATTTGGCCCGCTTTGACGATCGCGTCCCTGACATTTGGCCGCGTCAGCCACTAATACTCTCCGCTATTTCATCTTGCCTTTTCGGCAAGCTTTGGCTAATTCGCAGTTCCCTAAAGATCGGCAAGGTTGATTCCGATTTAGAGGGATGTGTTGAAATCGGGTTCGCTGCTGCACAAACGCAAAAACGGCCCGTTGCTCATGGACCGAACCACAGGAATCTCCCATGACCGTCTCGCCAGGAGGGCCGCAGGATGCGAAGGACCTTACGTCAGAAGTCGCCGATGGCGGCAACCCCGAGGCCCTTGCGAAGGAGACCGGTTGCGTTGCGAACGAAGTATTGCCCCCCACTTTGTTTACGTTGCCAAACCTCGATCCAAGCCATTCGACAAGCAAACCGGTGATTCCGACGAGTCAGGATTTGGAGAAACCCGTTACAGCGACATTGGATCCCACGCAGCGACACGAAGCGTCCAAGCCCTCCGACCCAATTTTTACCTCGGCAACAGCAGGCACTACCAAAACAGAAGATATCGACGACCCAGCTTTTCCATTCAGCGATCAAGAACCAATCGCTGAACGACCTGTTGTGTCAGAGGTACCTATTCCTGACGCGATCGAAACCACAAGAGAATCGCGGTTGGCGGATATCCCTAACTCATCTAAAGACGAGGACTTAGGTAGGTCGCCCATACCGCCTGCACGCCTACCGATTGAGGTTCCGGCTGGCAGAGCTTGGAGCGAATCGGTTGGTTCGCAAGGTATCGTCATTGCTTTGTTGGTCATCGTCGTTGCTGCGGCTGTGATGTCGAGGAGTGGTGGCGACGATGAGAGCACCAAGTCAGCCCTTGCTGAACACAGTGATCTTCTGGAATTCGATCGCGGAGATTCCATCGTGATTCCCGAAACAGGCATGCCTGAAACGGGCGATCCGAACGCGGCACTGCCAACGTACGGGATGCCGGGGGTTGATCTTGCCCAGAAGAGTGATCGAGAGAGCTGGGCAACCAATTCATTCTCTGATCGAGTGAATGGCAATGATGTGCCTGGCGTGCCAGATGTCACCGAGATGTCGAAAGTCGCCCTTGAGCCTCCGACGACCGAAAACTCACTTGCAAAAGTAGAAGTTGCTGCATCGACTGATGACGTTCGCGAGAACCAGTTCTTCGCTGGATCGAGCCAATTGGAGGTTCAGGCAGTCGCGAACCGATCCGAACCCGAGCTACCGCCCGGTATCGATCACGGTGTCGATTCAGCGGTATTGCATCGAAGATCCAGCACCCCGGCAGAAATGAAGAACCTTTTGCGGTACTTGCCCCCATTACCGGAGTCAGGCACTCAGGCACCCGCCATTGGTACCGGTGCTCAAACCGATGCCTCCTACGTGAAATAAGTGAATCACCATGAGTTCGAATAATCCAGCCTTCGTGAAGGCATTTGCTCGCCGAAATTGTGCTGCTTCACAGTCGAGCAGGCGGCCTCAAGCAACTATCGCTTCAACGTCAGACCCCTCAGAACCGATGGTCTCAGAGCTTGGGCTCAGCTCCGGCGAAGACGCGGCATCGCGGCCTCAGGAGCAGCCGTTCGCGGATAGTGAAGGCGTTTGGCTAGATACGGTTCAGCAGGAATTTGCTCGTGCCGATCAGCCTGCGATAGCACCACCGGTTCCCCATGTCGATTTGCCGAGTGAGCCTGCGTCGGCTCGAACGCTGCCGGTTGAGGAAATAATGCTGCCAGCAGATATGCAGATGCCATTTAACGAGAAGTTGGTTGATGAGCCAGCGATTTCAGATTCGCTGCAGCATATCCATACGGCTTACGCGACCGCTCCCGCCGATCTCGCCTTTTATCGGCTTGACACAACGCAGACGCCCGAACTCGAGTCTCCACCGGTGACTGATTCGGACATTGATCCTGTCGTTGAAAATGTCGAAACGGAAGCCGCTGCCGACACACAACGCGAGCATAATACCGCACTTCAAAGTGCAGGTTCTGACGTTGTGACAATGACTCGGATCACTCCGACGGACGGAAGCGATTCGCATCCGGTGGATCCATCTTTGGATCAAGAGGAACTCGCTCCGTTGGTTCCTTTTCGGCCGGTCTGGGAAGTCGATGTCTTCGACATTCCGAAGAACGTTGCTGATCTATTTTTCGACGGTGCATTGTTTCAGCAAATCGCAGAACGGATGGGTGAAGCAGTCAGTCGAGGTCTTAATAGCGTCTTGGTAACTAGTGCTCAGGCGGGCGAGGGACGCAGCAGCGTAGCGATTGGAATCGCGATGGCGGCAGCGGCGGCCGGCATTCGTGTCGCGTTAGTTGACGCGGATACAAAAAATCCAAGTCTTGCGGATGATCTCCGATTGGAATTGCAATGCGGTTGGGTTGACGCGCTTCGCGCGGGGCTGCCGATCGCCGAAGTGGCTGTTCACGCGGTTGAGGACGGAGTGACTCTTATCCCGCTTCTGCCACCGACTGGTTCAACGGCGGCCACCGGTACTGAAGTTGTTCAGCTATTGGAAGAGGTGCGGAACCGGTTTGAGTTGGTTGTGATCGATGGTCCCGCCGAGTCACTAGAAGATGTTCATCAATATGCTTCGGTGGTTGATTCGGCGATCATTGTGCGGGATGTCACACGCAGTGATTCAGCGAGAATCAACCAGTACTCAAATCGACTTCGAGAGCAGGGGATCACCGGTGTAGGAGTGGTGGAGAACTTTGCGTGAGATGCTTTCCGCCCTGGCAGATCGACTGCCGGAGATCGGTTTACCTTTAATCAGCTCTACTCGAAATCAGTGACGCGAACTCCTCGCTAGAATCAGGCCGTTGCTGTTTGTCTTGCTTGCTGGAGCATTTCGATCCAGGGTCCCACGTAATGCCCGTTGTCGTGGAACGTTCGGCCGCTAACCAGGTTGCCGTCGATCACACAGGGTGCATCGACGAAGATGCCTCCGCAAACTTCCAAGTCGAACTTGCACTTTGGAACAGTGGCCATTTTGCGTCCCCGCACGCAGTCAGCGTAGGCCGGGATTTCGACCCCATGGCAAACGCTGGCGACTGGTTTGTTTGCCTGGAAGAAGTGCTTGGTGATGCGCACCAAGTTTTCGTCATACCGAATGTACTCCGGAGCCCGACCACCGCTAAACAGAATCCCCGCGTATTGTTCCGGGTCGATTTCGGCGAAAGCTATGTCCGCTTCGATCGTGTACCCTTCCCACTCTTTGGTGATGGTCCAACCTGGTTTCACCTCGTGCATGACCATTTGGTATCGGCGTTTTTCCGGTGCGGCGATGATTGGTTTAAAACCCGCTTCTTGTAGCCGGTAAAAGGGGTACATGGTATCCAATGTTTCGGTTGCATCGCCGACGATGATCAACACTTGATCGTTCATGACTGTTCCGCAATAGGTTATTGAGTGGCTTGCGATGGTAGAGTGCGTATTGTGGGCTCGTGAGCGTATGCAGGCCAGCACCCAGGCCATGACTTACATGTGTATTCCCGCATAGCCGACGACTCGGGAGCGATCACCGGTAACGTCGCCGCTTGTGCCGTAGCCAATTTCTGTGTACTCGGTTGATTGATTGAGCTCTTGGAGTGTCATCAAGACCAATGCTGCGGGGACTTTTCCGCACATGCTAATGTTCTCCTGATCACAAATTTTTAGCAGACCTTCCGGATCGTTTTGTGACAACGCGTTTAACGCCATTTGATCTCGCCGCCGATTTTCCTGATCATCGGCAAAGTGGTTCATATCGCTGCTGATGACCAGCAGAGGGGGGTCTTGCATCGCGGCCAAGCAATTTGCCAAGGCTTTGGAAGCCGTTCGCAGTTGCCCGACTGATCCGCCTGACATCGCGATGGCGGTTATTCGTGTCGCGGGTGCAAGACGATGCAGCAGCGGCAATTGAACTTCGATACCGTGTTCGTAGCGGTGCGCAGCAGCGTCTAATTCCATTCCCGGCACTGAAGCCGCGATTTGTTTCGCCAATTCAGCGTCACCCGTCATTGCTGCTGTGTCAGACAATCGCCATTGATTGTGCGGCGCGACCGCCCAATGAAGGCCATCGGCCGTATGCTTAGGCCCAATGATGAGGACTCGACTCGGGAGTTTAATGCGTCGCCATACATCGGCTGCGATCCGGCCCGAATAACGCAGGCCAGCATGGGGGACCATCGCTGCGGCGACCGTTCGTTGCTCAATGATTGGCAGCCCCTCGAGCAATTCGTCAACTTGGGACTCGCGGGCGAGATCCTCCGCGGGATAGAAAGTACCCGCCACTGCGGGTGGGCGTGACGCTACCGTTGTTTCAGCTCGTGGTCCTGACGAGAGAGCGAGCTTTGAGCAGGTGACATCACAGATTGTCGAAAAGACTGTGGTGCCCTGTGCCCGAAATCGCTGCATGCCCATTGTATGTTGAAAAAGCTGGTTGGCTGAGCTTGCTTGGTTGAACCCCAGCGCCCAGTGTTGCCCATCCATTAGCAGCAATGCTCTTGTCTGACAGCGAAGCCCTTGTAGGTCGTGGTGGGTGTCGCTGCCGTGGTGAATGATGCTGGATAGTACTCCAATTTCTACATCCCAGCAGCTGGAAGGCTGCTTGCCCGTAAGCGAAGTAGCGGCCTTTTGAGTCAATTGAAATAGAGTCGCCTGCAGCGGCATGCCCTCGCGGATGTTCAATTGCATCCAGTGCATGCCCGGTTGATTTTGGTCATAAGTCACATGGAGGATCAGGCCATTGACGCTGGTGTCGGGAATGTTGTTGGCATAGTAGAGAGGTGTCGCCCCCGCTTCCAATGCCGAAAGGTTGGCCACAACCCATTCGCGAAGCCGTTGCAGTTGATCTGGTGAGTAAACAGCAACATCGCGGACGGCGTTCGGGTCGACGCCTTCCATGGGGCCGCTATAACTGATTCCGTCAAAGATCTCGACGTTGGCGTCGTCTCTCAACCAACTGCCGGGAGGCAGACCCGCTTTGGTGCAGACGGCATCGAGAAATTGACGAGCATTCCATGACCTTTCAACAGCAACCATTGGAAGCAGTAGGCCAACATGGTTTCCTGACCTGATTCTTAGTCCGTGGCGGCCTATTTCAATAACACCGATCTGTTCGTTGCCGTCGACCCCGATCGGGCGAGGCGGACCGATGATCGAAATCGAAAGATTTAAGTGTGGCAGCTCGCTTGCTACGATCGGGGCCATCCGGGGATCGTGCTTGGCGGTACGGTTGGCCGCATCGGATAAGGCGGAAGCTAGCTGCACCGGTGGTCCTTGCAAGCCGCAGCAACCTCGTAACGTCTGGTCCCGTTTTAACGTGACATAGATGCCCGCAATTTCTCGCTGTGCTAATTCGTTTCCCAACGCCTCGGCAACATCAAACAAATGGTTTTGGACAATGGCCGAAACATAGTGACAGGCTACTTGATGAATCGCTGCTAATTGCTCGTCGTTGAACTCTGCCATCGATTCGTTCTCGGGATCAGAGGGCATCGTTCTACCTTCTTCTGTGGATTGAAGTGTGTGGGGCATGATTGGCGGCGAAGAAGTGTTCTGTTTGATTTGGATTGGTTGACGACGCGCACCCCAATTCCCCGGAATGTTTTCGAAACAACCTGCGATTTTGGATCCACAATTCGCACATTGGTTTCCATTCATTGCGTAGCGGCCGAGTTGGTACCAATCACGCTCAATCAGTAACTGGTTGCAATCTGGGCAGTATGTGCTCTGCCGCGAAACATCATGAACATTTCCAACGTAGGCGTATTGAAGTCCTGCCTGTCTGGCCACGTCATGTGCTTCGAGTAGTTTTTCATGCGGTGTGGGACCACGATCCCGCATGCGGAAGTCGGGGTGAAATGCCGTGAAGTGAACTGGTACGTCGTGGCCGACGTTCTTTGCTATCCAGTCGCACATTTGGCGAAACTGGTCTGGGCTATCATTCGCTTGGGGAATCACCAGATTTGTTAGTTCGACCCAGCAATCGGTTTCACGCACCGCGTAGTGAATGGTATCCAAGACCGGCTCTAGATGGGCACTGGTCAATTTAAAATAAAAGTCCTCGGTGAACGCTTTCAGATCAATATTCGCAGCATCCATTGCTGCAAAGAATTCAGGTCTTGCGATTGGGTTGATGTAGCCGGCTGTCACAGCGACCGACTTAATCCCCCGTGCTCGGCAAGCGGTCGCCGTGTCGATTGCGTATTCCGCCCAGATGACTGGATCGTTGTAGGTATAGGCGACACTTCGGCAGCCGGTGGAAACGGCTGCCTCGGCGATCTCGTCCGGCATTGCTCGATCGCTCAGGCTGGCCACTTTTCGACTCTTCGAGATGTCCCAGTTTTGACAAAACTTGCAACCGAGGTTGCAGCCGGCGGTGCCGAAACTCAGTACGGGGGTGCCGGGCAGGAAATGATTCAGAGGCTTCTTTTCAATAGGATCGATGCAAAATCCAGTACTGCGGCCATAGGTATCCAACACCAGCTGGTCATCTTGATTGATGCGGACGAAGCAGAAACCTCGATCGCCTGTGTTTAACCGGCAGCCCCGTGGGCAAAGTTCACAGAGGATTTTCCCGTCTGTTTCTCGCGTCCACCAACGCCCCAAGGCGTTGCCCGACGAGTTGAATTCCGTGCTCGAAGTTTCGCTCATGCGAACATTTTATCGAATTGTAGCTGCGGACGTCGTCACTTTGTCGCAATTCTCAAGTGACAGAATTAGGGCGGATTGCGGGGCTTACGTTCATTGCCAACCGCGATAGACTGTCCCGATGTCGCTAGTGCCCCAAACTGAAACGCCCCTCAGACTGAAGCGAGACAGAACCGGATGAGCAATCAGCTCGCAAAATCTCCTTTGGATCGTTGGCACCGTGAAGCCGGCGCCCGGATGGTTCCGTTCGCGGGCTATGACATGCCTTTGCAGTACTCGTCGATTGTCGCCGAGCACGAGGCTTGCCGCACTCGTGCGGCCCTGTTTGATGTCTCCCACATGGGGCGAATTCGATTTGACGGTCAAGGGAGTGAACAGCTGCTGGACCATCTGTTGACGCGGAAAGTATCGGAGATGCCGGTAGGGGCTGTCCGATACGCATTGATCTGTAATAGCGATGGAGGCGTTCTGGATGATGTTTTGGTTTCTCATTTGGAGACGCCATCGGGACAGCGATACCACCTGATGGTGGTGAACGCATCGAACCATGAAAAAATTCTGAACTGGGTGACCGCTCAGCTAGATGATTTTCCGAAGGTGACAGTTTCTGACCGCACTCAATTGACTGCGATGATCGCCGTGCAAGGCCCTCTCGCGATGGCGGCGATTGGACGTTTGTTTCGATTTGAACCAACACGACTTCAGTATTACCGAGCGACAATTACGGATCAGTTTTCCAAGCCTGTGATTCTAAGTCGCACAGGTTACACCGGCGAAGATGGGGTTGAGCTGATTGTCCGAGCGGAGGATGCCCCTCGTGTTTGGGAAAATGTGATGCTGGCAGGCCGCGAGCACGGCTTCTTGGCTGCTGGATTGGGAGCTCGCGATACGTTAAGAATGGAAGCGGCGATGCCCCTTTATGGTCACGAGCTCGATGAAACCATCGATCCCCTCACCGCAGGGCTACGGTTTGCTTGTACATTGAAAGACCGTGCCTTCATCGGCGACACTGCATTGCGGGAGATCGATCGTAGCGGGTCCGCCAAAAAACGAGTTGGCCTGTTGCCTGAAGGGAAACGACCAGCAAGGCAAGGATGCGAAGTGCTTGATAGAAATGGGGATTCGATTGGGGTGGTTACCAGCGGTGGGCCATCACCGACTCTCGGAAAACCGATTGCGATGGCTTTCGTTTCGGCTCGTCATGCGGATGATTCAGAATTCAAGATTGACATTCGTGGCAAAACGGTTCGTGCGATGCCCACGCCGTTGCCTTTTTACCAACGTCCTTCCACGTAATACGAACCTGGGAATATCGGCTATGACCTGTGATGAATCAAAACTCCTTTACGCCGCCACACACGAATGGGCCGCCATCGAGGAAGAAGGTGGGAATCGAGTCGCGACGATCGGGATTTCAGGATTTGCCATTGAGCAACTGAATGATCTCGTCTACATGGACCTGCCTGAAGTCGGTCGCAGCGTTGCCCCTGGCGAAGAGTTTGGCGAGGTTGAGTCGGTCAAGGCCGTCAGTCCGATATACAGTCCCGTTGCAGGGGAAGTTTTGGAAGTCCACTCCGAACTGACTGATCAACTGGAGAAGTTGAATGATGACCCTTTCAACTTCGGATGGATGATCAAGGTTCGGCTGAGCAGTGATGAGGGGATCGATCAACTGATGGATCACGAAGCCTATCAAAAGCAGTGTGCCGAATCGCAATAAGGGCTTTGTTTCTTTGTTCTTTATTCGAATCAGCCGGTTGGATCCCAACCGGCTGATTCGATCAGTCCCGTGCTTGCGGATAAAAAATGGCATCGACCGGCCGGCTAATTCCTCTCGCTGCTGGCGATTCGGTCGAAAATATGTCGATCGATCAGGCGCTGCTTGAATCGACCAGTCAAATTCAAGTTCCAACGCTGAGGTTTTATCGCTGGAGCCATCCATGCCTGTCACTCGGCTACTTTCAAAAATTCGCCGCTCGCGATTCCCACGCGGAAAGCATGGGTATTGATTGGGTGCGTCGGAGTACCGGCGGAGGCGCGATCGTTCACCATCATGAGTTGACGTACAGTTTATTTGTGCCCGCTGATCGTTCACTCGGGCACCATCGGGATCTGTACGCACAGGTGCATGGTGAGGTGGCCGCCAGTCTGCGAGATTTTGGCGTGACCGCGATACCGTATCGAATGCTTCCTCGCTCGTTGCCTGCTTCGGCGGCAGAACCATTCCTTTGCTTCCAGCGACGGACCGATGAAGACCTCATTGTCAGCGGCTACAAAATACTCGGCAGCGCTCAGCGGAAGGTGCGCGATGCGGTGCTGCAGCATGGCAGCTTATTGTTGAAAAGCAGTCCTCATGCACCCCAGTTGCCGGGTATTGCTGAATTGACCTCGCATCTGCCATCGATTCAGCAGCTCTCCGAGATCTTGGCGAATCGCTTAGGTCATCGTTTTGAGTTGGATTGGCAGGAAGACGGTCTCCGGGATGAGGAGTTGGAATCGGCTCGCCGAATCGCGGTTGCGAAGTTTGGTTCAACGCAGTGGAAATGCCGCAGATAGGGCTTTACGGCATTCAGTTGCTAGTCCTTTTGGGTGGTGCGTACCTAGGAATCTGAAAAACATCTTGAAGTAGACTGTCAATTGATACCCGTTAGCCATTTCGGTTGCCTATAATCCGCATAAGTCCAATCCTCCGCGTGTTTGCCAATTACACGAAATTTTCTGTAGAAGATGGTTTGCGAGGCAGATCGCTTTTCAGAATTTGGACAACACAGTTTTTAGTCAAACGCCTCGCTGCGGCTGATTTGGGCCATCGAGTTAACTCTTCCCCGATCTTCATCCAGGCTAGAGAATAACGAAGATTGGTTAATCGTTGGAAAATGGTGATTCTATGCAGGTGAAACTCAAGGTGCTCAGCGGCAGCCATGAGGGAAAAGAGATCGGTATCTCGAGTGAGAAGTTTTTGATCGGTCGAAGCGAATCTTGCCAGCTAAGACCGAAAAGTGAGTCGGTCAGCAGGAAGCATTGCATCCTGGTGATCAAAGACAATCGGGTCTTGGTACAGGACCTCAAGAGCCGCAACGGCACCTATGTCAACGATAAGCGATTGCCGACAGATAAAGCAAAAGTCGTTCGAAATGGCGACCAGTTGCGGGTTGGAAAACTTGGCTTTGAGCTTGTGATTGAACATGGTTTGCAGGCACCAAAGAAACCGGAAGTTGCAGATGTCGGCGATGCTGCGGCACGGACCGTCGAGGCGGGCTCGCACGATAGTCGTTTCGAAGCGGTCGATGTGAGTGATTGGTTGGATGAGGCCGACCAAATTGATCGTGTTCGAAAAATGACCGATCCCGAGACTCGCCAGTTTCGTGTTGAGAATCTTGATTTGGAATCCGCCGAATCTGTTTCCGCAGGCTCCGACAGCACCGAACTGTCAGTGGATGAGTCATCGGAGGCTCTGATGTCCAAACGCCGTGGTCCTCGTGACAAAAAAGACAAGCCGGGCAAGATCCCGGATAATGTCCGTAAGGCGATGACCGATAATTCGCGTGATGCCGCCGACAATGCCCTGAAACGCTTCTTTAGCGGTCGGTGACCGCCGCTAAGTGGCAAAGGGGCTGAACACCAATCGCCCTGAGAATTACACCGGATGAACGAATCCAATGCTTTGCTTGCGAAGCAATTTCATCAAAGTGATGAGATTGCCTTCGCCAAACTGATGAATCGTCATCACCAATTAGTTTTTCACGTGTGCCTGCGGATTCTCGGGCATCGTCAAGATGCCGAAGATGCAACGCAGGAAACATTTTCACGGGTCGCTCGTTATCTACATCGCTGGGACCCCAAGCGTCCGCTTGAGCCTTGGCTGGTTGCGATCGCAGGTAATCGTAGCCGAACTTTGTTGGCAAAAAAACGAACGGTTCAATCGTTCACGCTCGTATCCGACCCGCCGTGTGAACAGGTCCACGCTGATCGTGATGCTGCGACGCTCCGTGAGGAGTTGGACTTGGCCCTGGTGCGATTGCCCGATTGCCAGCGGACCGCTTTTGAATTGTTCCATCATCGCTCTTTCAGTTATGCGCAAATCGCCCGGAAAATGAATTGCCCAGAGGGAACGGTCAAAACATGGGTGCACCGCGCCCGAGGTAGTATTATTCAGCAGCTTCGGCAACGCGACGTTGTGGCCGGCAAACGCAACTGTCGCGAAGGAGACGAATCATGAATTGTGATCGCTTCGACCAGCGAATGAATCTCTTGTTAGATGAGTATCAGTCGATTGCCGATGATCCGGTGCTTCAGTCGCATGTGTTAGATTGCGATTCGTGTCATCAAAAGATGAAGATCTGGCAGCAGATCGATAGCATTGGGGTGTCCCCGCCGACCGAGTTTTCGAATCGCGGGCTTTCATGGTCTCGAGCGTCCGCAGTGGCTGCCGCGTTATTGGTTGCGTTGTTGATGAGTTGGAGCCGTCGGGGAGGCGACACGGTGACCGCTCGAGTTGAATCGCCGCCATCGGCTTCGCAACAGAAAGCGGCACCAACATCTCTTAATGCTGCTGCAGAGCTTCAGCCCCAAGAGAATAGGCTTGATCCGAGTCAATGGTGGGAATCGGTGGAGCCAAAACAATGGATCGCCCAAACCATGCCGACGGTGCGTACCGTTCAAGAGAGTGTTGCACCACTAAGTCGATCGTTTAAGCAGGCGGTTGAAATTCTCACCCTCGGACGAGCTATATGAACCCCTGGACTTGGCCTAGGTTTGTCTTCTCGGTCACCTTGATTTGGTTCGCATCGCTGATGCCCTTTCAGGCGGCTCGGGCGGAGGAGTTATTCCAGTTTCACAATGGGTTGGTAATCGAAGGTGTGGCGGTCGAGATCGCCACGCTAAAGGACGGATTCGGCGCTGCTGCGGCGAACCAAATGAATGTGCGCCCGATCTGGCGAATCGATGATGGTTTGCGGAGAACTTATGTTCATGGCAAGGGGATGGTTGCCGAAACGCGTGAGATCAATGATTTGGAACGCCCCATAGAGATTTGGCAGCCGAAGCCGCTGGGAGGCAAAATTGTTGGGGGTCTGGGAAGCATTCTGGGGATTTCTCCCTTCAACGAATATGGACGTCGTGTCTTGACCATCCGCGGCCCGGAGGGCCCAGTTCAAGTAGTTCAGGGGATCAAGGAGCTGACCTCACGCTACGCAAAACTCATCGCATTGAAGGGCAAGCCGACGCTCAGCTGGGATATGAGAGTGGCGACGAGTTCATTGTCGACTTCGGAATTGAATATGGTTTTCAAACGCCGAATGAACATGGATGATCTGAACGATCGTTTGGAGGTGGTGAGATTTTATATCTCCGCGAAGCGGTACGAGGATGCGCGGCAATCACTCGAAGCGACGATCAAAGCATTCCCTGAGGAAACAGACCTACAGCCACAATTAGCTGCGCTGACTGAGCGGCAAGGCTTGCAGTTGCTGGACGAAGCGGAAACGCGTTCCAGAGCGGGGCAGTACAACTTAGCGAAAAACATCTTGGCCGGTTTCCCACTCGATGCAGTCGGGCGAATCACCCGAATCAAAGTTGAAGACGCAGCAAAGAAATTGACCGATGCCGAGCAGGCTTGTGCTCAATTGATCAAGCAACTTCAAGCCCAAGTAGGGCAATTGAATGCCGGGCAGATTCAGGCGTTGCAAGCCATTGTTGATGAAATCGCCGGTGGACTTTCCGCTGATACGCTGTCGCGGTTTAGTGATTACGCGCGGTTGGGTAACTCGGATACTATCCCCCTCGAGAATCGAGTTGCATTGGCGATAAGCGGCTGGTTAATGGGCTCTGGATCTGGGGAGCAAAACCTGAGTATCGCAATTTCGCTGATTCAAGTTCGCAGGCTTGTCGTTGAATATCTAAGTGGTGCGGATGAGCCGCGCCGCGCGGCAATCCTCGATGCCTTGCGAAACCTGGAGGGGGCGCAGCCAGAGTACATCGATCTCATGCTTCCTCTCTTGGTTCCGATGGTAGGTTGGCCAGCGGAATCGGAGAGTGAATTGATCGAAGGGATGCATCTTGTGGATACCGGGAC
>JAYZAR010000021.1:0-5907 GCA_036339635.1 Planctomycetota bacterium
GAGCTTGCGAAATGGGTCCGGGAAATGCTTCGGCGAGTGAAAAATGGACTTACTGAACTCGACGTAGCTGATTGAGTTGCTGACATCTTCGTCGGCTCTCTTGAACAACTCCCGTTCCGTCATCTTCAACCTCTCTTCGCCAAGGGGCGCTGGTTCACCGACCGAAGGTGTGAAAATGATTGATTTCCCGCTGCCGTCTTTCTCGAGGTGCGCTTTCACTCCCCGGCCAACCTCTGGCTTGTGATCACCCTTCGAGAGTAAGCCTACGAATTGAACCACAGTCTGAGCGTTCACTTGTAGCTGGTGCAGGTACCCACCACTCTGAAGCACTTCAAGCTTGGTGCCCGTTGGGTCGGTGCCATTCAGCGTACCAACAACAAAACGACTTTCTTTACCTTTGCTGTTACTCTGAGCAGCGGCATTCGCGATGAGTACCGAGAAGGCACTGATCACGAATATAGATGTGCGAATTGATCGTTTTACCTTCATGAGAATAACTCCAGCACAGGCTTTTCCCCGTCACCGACAGTCATCGGACGACCCGAGGGCGATAGAGCCGGTTTTTCGATTTCCATACCGGCTGCAAACGCGATACTTGCATGGAAGGCACCGACGGAAACAGCATTCTCATCGACGTAGTATCCACGACTATCGCTCTTGCCATAGACAAAGCCAGGCTTGGTCCCTCCGCCTGCGAGTACGGTGGAAAAGCAGACCGGGTGATGACTGCGGCCATCGCCATTGAAGTCCGGCTTACGACCGAATTCCGTTGCGACGACAACCAGTGTTGAGTCCAACATCCCGCGGCGTTCAAGATCGGTGATGAGTGTTGCGAATGCTTGGTCAAAGACCGGCGCCACATCTTGCATTTCGTCGGCGAGTGCTTTGTGATGATCCCAGCCTTCGTGGTTCACCTCTACGAAACGAACTCCCGATTCAATCAACCGGCGAGCGAGCAGGCACCCCTGGCCAAATGAGTTATTCCCATAAGCTGCGCGTTGTTCTGACGATTCGTTCGACAGATCGAATGCTTTCAGTTCCTTGCTCTTCATTAACGCCAGAGCATCGTCGTAGAAACCGTTGTAGGCATTGATGGCTTTGTCATTGGTTTTTCTCCGGAAGTCGGCGTCAAGTCCTTTCAACAATGCCAGGCGTTTTTCTGCACGGGACTTCCCGCCGATCGATTCGACGTCATTGATCCCCTGGGTTGGGTCTCCAATCGAGAGTGGTGCGTAGCTGGAAGGGAAGAAACCGTTGCCTTGGTCAGAACGGCGATTGATGCACACGTTTGACGGCAAAGTCCTGCTACTACGTCCGAGATAGTGTGAACCCCAGGCTCCAAGGTTGGGATGTAAAATTGTTCCGCGAGGTTCGTAGGCGGTCCGCATGAAATATTTTGCTGGCTTATGGACACCGATTTTTGCTTCCATTGAGCGGATCACACAGACTCGGTCTGCAACTGTCGCGAACTTCGGAAAGAATTCGGTGACTTGAAAGTCGGCTGACGTGTTAACCGCCTTGGCCGGTCCCTTCGATTTGCCTTGTTTTGGATCCAGAGAGTCGATGTGACTTAAGCCGCCGCTGAGCATCAGCCAGATCACGCTCTTCGCTTTGCCGAACCCGGCACCGTTGTGCTCCGCTGACGCTGCCGCAGCGAGTTGGGCCGTTGGTACGATGCTCAGGCCGAACGAGGTCGCGGCACAGCGTTCCACGAATGCTCGACGCGTCGGTGCATCTAAACCGTTAAGCCGTTGCTTCATTTCGGATCGGACCTTGAATAATGAGGGGATTACTGACGGACAGGCGGGGTCTATTGGATGAACATGAACTCGCGGGAGTTCAACAGGGCCCAGGCGATGTCTCCCACGTTGAGCCCCTGATCGAGTGCGGTGAGACACTGATTGGTGTCCTGTTCGCGCGGAGGTCTCGACAGGTAAGTGCGGTAAAGGAAAGCAATCTGTTCGACCTGCGTATTCTGTTTCTGGGTTGTTTTTATAACCAGCGAATTGGTCATGAGACTCTTTGTGATTTCGCCGTTCATCATTGCCAACGCTTCGGTGATGCCGCCTTCGGTCGATCCATCATCAGCAACTTCACGAGCAGACTGACCAGCGATTCGCAGAAAGTGCGTTGGTGGCGTTGGTTGCTCCAGTTCAGAAGCCCGCAGCCACCCCGCGTTCCCGCTGCGTTTCCCAGCCCGTCTGCCATCTGCCCGTCTGCTCGCAGACCGTTTGCTACCAGACTGGAGAAATAAACCGCGGCCACCCATGCCATTCGAATCCTCTCCATCGGGAAGCAGCGTTCTCGCGAAGTTAAGGATCTTCTCGCGATCCTTCGCGATTTCTTTTCTATCGTGGCTGAATTCGAATGGAAAAACCAGACGCTGCATGATAGGAGCGTTGTCCGTCTTTAGCTGGTCGATCTCCGGCCCTCGCAGAAGAAGAACGATCGAGTCCCATGTCTGCTCAGCTGTCATGCGACGCAGCAACGGGCCGGGGAAACGGAACGCCTCGCCTTCAGGAGGCGTAACGCTGGCCTGCCGCTGGTAGGTTTTTGTATTAAGAACCACTCGCTGGAACTCGCGAAGATCGAATTTGACGTCCCGCATAAGCTGAGCAAGAAACCTTAGTAACTCAGGATTCGTCGCTTCTTCCAGGGCGTCAAGATCTGTCACCGGCTCTTTTACAGCGACGCCAAAGAACTTTTTCCACATACGATTAGCGATCGCCTCGGCGAACCGTGGGTTCTTGGGTGATGTCATCCAGCGGGCAAATAGACTCCGTAGATGGCGTGGGTCGTTCGTCGTCACGATTGCCCGTCTAGCACCTGTCCAAGTGATAAACTTCGGAACGACCTTTTCGCCAGGTAGCGCGTCATCATAGGCGTAGTCTTCCGGGAATTCGGTCGCGCGGCCCGGCTCATAGATCACGCGTTCCATGTTTGGCTGAAGCAAGGTGACAAGATTCGCTTTCGAAAAGCGTTCATCACGGAGTGTTATCGCCGGCTTGCGAGTGTCGACACGCTCAAAGGCTGTCGAGCCAAAGAACGAAGCCATTTCGTAGAAATCGCGTTGAGTCCATTCGGCGAACGGATGGTCATGGCACTGCGCACAGGCAACATTGGCGCCCAGAAAGGTGGTCATCGTGTTGGAAAGGCTGTCTAGCGGCATACTGGCATCACGCAACAGATACGCGGTGGCTCCATTCTCTCCGAGCCGCCCTTCTGCGGTGAGCAACTCGTGGACCAGTTCGTCCCACGGACGATTCTCTCGAAGTTGCCCCTTTAGCCAGGTGTGAAACGTCCATGTTTTTCCAATACGGTAATACTCATCTTTGACACGAAGCATGTCTGCGAGCCAATTGAACATATGAGATTCGTGGCCCGGCGATTCCAGTAGCTTGTCGATCAACCTGGCTCGACGGTCCCTCCGAGTGTCGGCGTAGAAACCTTGGAGTTCCTCATCAGTCGGAATTCGACCAATCACATCCAGATACACGCGCCGGACAAATTGCAAATCGCCAACAAGCGGATTTGGTTGTAGATCGTGTTTCTTCAAGTCAAGACCGATGATCGCGTCAATCTGGTCAGCTTCGTTTGCCGGCTGACCTCCCAATGAATCGTCGGAGGTGATGCCAACCTGAAGAACGGCCGACAACAAAAGGGTTGTAAGGAGTCTCATCGTTCGTCGTACGAGTCAGTCATTCTTGAGGTCAAATCGATCAAATGGATGATATTAGTTCGTGCAGTTTCTCAAGCTGTTCGCCAGTGAGAGCCGTGCCAAAAAAAGCAAGTTCGTCGATCCGTCCGTACCAGAATCCCGATCTTCGATTGCGTTTCTTGCCGCCGGAATCCTTCGGGATTCCCCCAATGCTGAGAACGCTGTGCGGTTGTGCTTGAAAGCCTTTTGACGGCTCAGAGGAAACGAGGGCTCCGTTTCGGTATAACTTCAAACGCTCTGCGGTCTTGACGACGGCAACATGCGTCCAGTCCTCCAGAGGTAACGGTGACGAATCCACGATCTGCAGAACTCGCATTCCATTTGTGAGGGTAAGCCCCCAATGCCCGTGATCACCAATCAGCCCAAAGCGAATTGTTTCGTCGCCCGAACGATTCATGTCGGAAACAAGAACCGCGTCCCTCGGCAGCGTTTGGGCGTGGACCCATGCCATGATCGTGAACTCAGCTGTTGGCAGCTCGAGGCCTGAGGAAATCGTTGCATAGCCTCCCGTTCTCGGCCCGTCTAGCCGAAGCGATGAACCGATTCGTCCCGGCGCGAAGGGTTGCCGGCGTGCATCACCTTTCACTAGCTTGGCCGTATTTCCATGACCTTTGGCAGCATCTTTCAAGGTGTAACCATCATCCATGACTGCCATGCGATAATAGGCGAGCGGTTGCAGTTCACGAACATTTCCGCTGTAGGTTGGCTGCGGCTCATCGAGGCTCCGGAGAAATCTCTGGGTGTCTACGGAGATGCCGAGTGGGATAAGCGTTGCGTGATCGATGCGAGTCGCCTGATTGGTAACAAGACGAACAGGATCGCTGGCGCTGTCGCGCTGCTTTGGTTGCACTTCCACGACGCCTTGAAACACGTGGACTTCGCTGCTGCGTTCGCCGACGACTTCGATGGCGAACTCGGTTCCGTAATCAACAACTTCGGCGTCAGGGGTCTCCACTGTAAAGCCGACACCTTCCGGAGTCACGTTGGCCGACAGACGCCCCTCGTTCAAGATCATGAATCCGGCGTTATGTATTTCAAACGAAGCCGGTGCTTCGATGACCACCTCGACACCTGATTCAAAGGTGATCTGAACGAGACCGGCGTCAAGTTGGTAACTACCCGTTCGAATCTCGCTGCCATTACTGAATTCAGACGATTCGCCAAACAAGTCCAGACTGGCGGACACGTTTCGGGACAAGGTCGCAACCGTTTCGCCTGCTTTCAATTTCAATGTTGCCCCCCCCCCACACCACAAGATTACTCCGGCGACCAGCACTGTAGCAGCGATCGCCAATGGCCTCCAAAAGCGAAAGATTTCGGAAGAAACTTCGGAAGCGGCAGAGGATCCCCGCAACTGCAGATCCCCCAACACACCGTGCTCCCAGGCTAGCATGGTGTGAATCTGACAGTATTCGAGGTATCGCTGTTTTGCAGAGGGGTACTGGCGAATCACCTCCGATAGACGTCGGCCTTGTTCTGGTGAAAGTTCGCCTTCGGTCATTTCGATGAGGAGAGATTCCAATTCTTCTTGTGCTTCCTCTTTCATAAAGCCTCCTCCTGACGGTGACCTTTGACGCACTCGATTAACGCGGCACGCGCTCTGAAAAGCGCCTGCTTGATTGAGTTCTCTGACTGACCGCTTTGAGCAGCGATCGATTTAAGGGTGGCACCGTCGGTGTATCGGCGACGGATGAGTTCCTGATACCGTTCAGTTAGTTTTCGAATGCAGTCACCCAGACGGAGTTGATTCTCGCCCTGCCGCTCGCCCTGCTTCTCCGCACCTTCCGCCATGTCTTGAACAAAGTCGTTGTCGAAGATCAGACGATCCCGAGTGAGTCTGCGACGGTGAGCCATTACCTGGAAGTAGGCAACTTTGAGCATCCAAGCACCGAAGTTAGTGCCGAGTCTGAATTCCGAGGCTTTGCGCCATAGCACGGCATTGGTCTCCTGCAGAACATCCTCTGCCTGAGTGCGGTCACCAAGAAGCGACAACACATACGCATAGAGCCGGCTCTGATGGCTGGTCAGAAGTTGAACGAATTCGAAGGAAGGCTCTGGTCGTTTTTCGGGCATGAATTTCCGTTTTTACAGACGCACAATTCCTTGAGCTGCACCGGCTGATCAAAAAGGATATAGCGCTCGGTATTGGCTTGGTTACGGCCAAGATCAAAAAAGACCATAAAATCTCC